>REEF01000725.1 GCA_007695205.1 Planctomycetaceae bacterium | reverse complement strand
CTCGAGAAATACGGTGTGCCCGGAGAGGGTCAGACCCCTTTTCAGACAAAGCCTAATCCACCTCGTCGGGACTCTCAATACTCTGTAACGTCTTGTCGGTGCTGGCCGGATCGATGGTACGACAGGTCTCCGTCAACCGGTCCGCGATCTCGTTCATGTCATCCAGCCATGGACCTTCGTCCACATCGGGTGGTGAAAACTGAGTGAATTCGGCGGCCAGCAGGATCAGTCGCAGCAGGTGCCGAAAGACGATCCCCTCCTGTTTTTGCAATCCTTTGCTGGTGATGTACTTATTGAAATCTCCTCCATACTCCAGGATCTCGCCCGCAGCCCACACCGGCTGGATGCGCAGATCGGGGACGCCCGGAAAATCGTGATCGAACAGACGTTTCAGTTTGTCCGCCAGCGTCAATACCCAAACACGATCCTCGGGGAACATGTCCCGATGCCGCCGATCGTCCTCGTCCGCCGAATCGTCGGCCGCGCCCAGCTCTTCGGCCGAGGCCAGGCCCAATTGCAAAAGAGTGACATCCAGCCGCGTCGTGGCCAAGGGGCCGGGCGGCAGCTCGTCGTGCGGTGGGACTCGCAAATGGTGGGCTACCGATCCGGGAATCTCCAAGACGCTTTCCATCGCCTGCAACCGCTCGTTGCGATCGGCGATCCCCAACTGATTGATCAGGAAGACGCCGTACAGCGGATTGATGCCGCGTAGTAACACCAGTTTGTCCATGGCCGGAGTGGGCCGCGCGATCGAAGGCCGATAGATCTCGACCGGTTGATCGTCTCGAGACGCTGCTGGGGACTCTGCTGAGGACGACGCATCGCTGGGTTTCGAGTCAGCCATGGGGACGGCACCGCCGAACAGCCCGGCGCCCGTCGTTGGGCTCGCGTCTTGCGATGCCTCGGCCGCCGGGGCCTCGCCGGATGATTCAGGCTCCGAAATCGGCGGCGGCGGTTCCAACTGGACATAGCCGGCCCGCCACAGCGTCATCAACATGCGATCGAGCGTCCTCTGGGCTCCCACCACGTGATCGCTGTCCATCAACCGCTTGCCGACCAGTTCCCTCAGCCGATCCACATCGGGCGAAAGGTCCAGGATATAGGCCAGCAACCGCCAGGGGATCACGCCGCGGCTGCGCAAACGGCTGGGCAGCGCCGTCTGGAGTTTTTCGAATTGCGATTCGGTCCAGTACTGTTGGTTCGCGCGTCGAGTCGGCATCTTCTTCTTCAATGCCTTCTTCGCTTTTCGCAATCCCGGATCCTTGGTGTCCTCGGGGATGCGGTCGAATTTCTCGCGCCAGCGCAGGATCTTCACGTCGTCTTCGTGTGCCAGGGCAACGACGTAGCCCTGCGAATCGAATTGAGGCCGACCGGCGCGGCCGAACATCTGATGAGCCGAACTGGCTTCGATCACTTTCTTCTTGTCCGGAGGTCCCTTCAACAAATTGGGCAGCACCACGCTGCGAGCCGGCAGGTTCACGCCCGCCGCCAGCGTCTCGGTGCAAACGGCGATCGACAACAATTTGCGCTGAAATAAGTCCTCGACGATCCTTCGATAACGGGGCAACACCCCGGCATGATGGACGCCCACGCCGCGGATCAGCAACTGCTTCAGCTTCGGACCAACCCCTTTCGACCAATCGTATTGTTCCAGCTCTCGCGTCAATATCGCCTGCTGGCCGTCGGCCAACAAATGCCGCCCCTTGATCTGCTCGGCAACCGCCCAGCACTCTTCTCGATTAAAGCAGAACACCAAGGCCGGCGTCCGTCGCTGGTCTTCGGGCCCCTCCGCCATCTGCTCCAAATGCTCGGCCAACAGCGCGTCCCCGACCCACTGATACGTCAACGGCACCCGACGCTCGTCGCTCTGCACCAACTCCAGTCGACGACCCAGCCGCTGGGACATCCAATTCACAAACTCCAGCGAATTGCCCACCGTGGCCGACAGCAACAACAGCCGAACATGCGGAGGCAGCAATTCCAACGAAAACTCCCAGACAATCCCCCGCTCGGGATCATTGAAGTTGTGGAATTCGTCCATGACCACCGCCGCCACATCGTCGAACCCAAAGGTCGGGCTCAGCAGACGGTTCAGCAGGATTTCAGCGACGACCACCAAGACTTGAGCATCCGCATTGACGCGACGATTGCCCGTCACCAAGCCGACATCCTCCGCCGAATAGCCCCAATCGCAAGCCAGATCCTGCAATTCGTGAAATTTTTGGTCCGTCAGCGCGATCAACGGCGTCGTGTAGTAGATCCGCTGGCCGGTACGCAGTGCCTCGTAAACCGCCGCTTCGGCGATCAGCGTTTTCCCCATTCCGGTCGGCGCGCAGACGAGGACACCTTGATCCGAGGTGAACCAGGCCAGCAAGGCCTCCTCCTGGACCGGATAGGGCGAGAACTCGAGCTTATCAAAGTACTCTGCCGCCACCTGCTCTCGCGTCGGTGGCTGGTCGCCGGTCTGCTGGTCCGTGTGTTGCTGGTCCGTCATGAATGCCCGTCGCCTGGTAGTCGCTCGCGTCGTTTCGCCGTGCCCTATGGTAAACCAGAATGGTCCGGTCGGAAACCCACGGGCAGCACGCAAATGCCGCTGGTGATTGGCCGCGGGGTTGCTGGCCGTGCACCGCCCGGAAATCGGGTGCTCGGCTTGCCCAATGGACCGATCGACGATAGGCTGATGGTGTGGCCGGAAGTTATTATCGAACGGGGCCTGTTTCCACCCGATCATCCATCAGTTGCCGTGAGAAGACGAGTCGCCTATGGGAAAAGCACGAAATCAGCAATTTGAGTACGTCGAACCGATCGGTGCTCGCATCCTGGTGCGTAAAGATGAACCCAAACGCGAGACCAAAGGGGGGATTGCGCTGCCAGACCAGGCGGAAATCCCCACGATCACCGGTCGGATTGTGACGATTTCCACCCAGATCGAAAACGATCCGGACGTTCCGTTGCGTCAGTACGACAAGATCCTGTTCCATCCAAAGAATGCGATCCCCGTGGACTTCGAGCCCGATAATCAGTTGTTCGTCGTTCCGGTCGAAGATGTCGTTGCCGTATTTCGGCGCGAGAACCGCGACGATCCCTAACCACCCAAGGTTTGCCAGATCAGAACAGCCAAACCAACGGGGATGCACCACCACGCAAACAACTGGAAACGGCCCCGTTGCAGCCAGCGCAGCAACCAACCCAGCGCGACCAGACCAACAAAAAAGGAGACGGCGCCGCCGATCACCAGGTAACTGATGGGCGTGCCGCCCGGTTCGTGATTCCGGAACATCAACGCTAATTCGTACGCGCCGCCGCCCGCGATGATCGGGATCGCCATCAGGAACGAAAACGTGGCGGATTGGGCGGGAGCCAAGCCCAGTCGCATCCCCATCGAGATCGTGCTGCCGCTACGTGAAATGCCCGGCAGGATGGCCAGAGCCTGGCTCAACCCGATCAGCAGGGCTTGGCGAACCGTCAACGACTGGTAAAGCCGTTCCCCCTTTTCTTGCCGTCCAATCCAGATCAGTATCGACCCGGTGACCAACAGCATGGCACCTGCCAGCATGGGGCTTTCCATGATCCCCGAAGCAAAGGCCTTGATCAGCAGTCCTGCTGCCACCCCGGGAAGCGTGGCGATCAGGATCAGCAGCAGCACACGACGATCTTCGGACAACACTTGGCGAATGCGTTGAGCGTAAAAGACGATGATGGCAAACAGGCTGCCCACATGCAGCACCACGTTGATCTCAGCGATATCGAACGCTTCCGGATTGTCACCGGCCAGCAGTGCTCCCACGATCACGACGTGGCCGCTGGAGCTGATCGGCAGGAATTCCCCGACGCCCTGGACGATCGCCAGAATCATAATATGCCAGAATTCAACACTCACAGATCAGGGGTCTTTTTCATGGGGCACGAATTTATCTCTTTATCGGTTCCGCTACGTTCAACGAGTGTAGCATATTTTTCGGAGGCCGCGGAGTCATGCTCCGTCAGTAGGGCTGCCACCAACCGTCGGTGCGACTGCTGGCGATACAGGCTTCCACGAAACGGACGCCTTCGCAACCGTCGGTGACACTGGGATAAGAATCCCCGGCAGATGCGGGTTTTTCTCCCGACGCACAACGCCACATGTCGTCGAACGCGCCCCGATACAAGTTGGCCAGCGCTTCGAAAAACCCCTCGGGATGCCCCCCAGCCAACCGGCTAGATGCCCGGTAACCGTCCGAAAGATAATCCGCTCGTCGATTGTTCTCGTAGACTTGCACGGGCTGACCGTGCCGTCGCAGGAAGATCTGGTCCAAATGATCGTGACGCCAGACGAGCGACCCGGTCGAACCATCGATTTCCAGCGTGATGTCGTTCAGACGTCCGTGCGTGACTTGGCTGGCAGTGATCGTTGCCATCTGTCCTCCCGCACATCGCAGGACGGCATGCCCGTAGTCTTCCAGCGGGCGAACGGGATGGTAGGTTGCCAGGTGACTGCTGACTTCCATCGGCGACAGATCGGTCGTAAAGCGCAGCAAGTGAAAAGCATGCGTGCCGATATCCGCCATGGCACCCGACGGTCCGGCTTGAGCCGGATCCAGCTTCCACGCGGCACGCTCCGGGGTCTGATCGGGCTGCATCCGCCGCAATCCGCCTTGGATATAGTGGACCCGCGCCGTCTGGATCTCTCCCAGTTCACCGCTTCGGACCATCTCGCGCACCTGGCGGATCATGGGATAGCCCGAGTAGATATAGGCGACGGCAAAGACCCGACCGGTATCGTCGACCCGCGCCATCAACTCGTCTGCCAATCGTGCTTCGGTGGTCAACGGTTTCTCGCACATGACGTGAAAGCCCGCGTCCAGGGCCGATCGAGCCATGTCGTAGTGCAGCGAATTGGGCGTGGCGATGGTGACAAAATCGATCCGCTCGTCCGGCGGACGTTGTGTTTCGGTTTCGAGCATTTCCTGATAGCTGCCATAGGCCCGATCCGGCGCGATGCCCAGATCGACCGCTGCTTGGCGGCTGCGTTCCGGTTCCGATGCAAGCACACCTGCCACCAATGCCGCTCGATAATCCATCGTGGCGGCGATCGCGTGGACGCGACCGATAAAGGCCTGGCCGCCCCCCCCGACCAAAGCCATCTTCAGTTTCCGATTCTCTGACGCAGGACTGTTTTGCATGATCAAACCCAAGTTATCCGAAAAAGACAGGCGAAACACCTGCTTAGTCTAACTGCCCATTCCATCGATACAACCGGCGTGCTTACGCGGCCGATCCAGCGGCGAGAGAGCTGCAGTGGGGGTTGGGCTACTCGGCGGCGCGGATGTCGAAAACCCATAGCCGATCGTCGCCGCGCAGATACAAACGTCCGTCGCAGATGACCGGATGAGCCAGGTAGGTGTTGGGCGGCTGGCGAGGCAGCTCGAATTGGCTGACGATCTCGAAACCCCGCTCGCTGACACTCAGCAGCGACATCACGCCTCGGTACCCCAACGCGTAGATCATCCCTTCGGCGCTGGTCAAGCCGACTTTGCCCAACGTTCGATCCTCCTGCAGCGGTTGGCCCGTCAAGAAATCGACGCAATAGAAATGCCGGCCGCCGTTGCGGCAAGCAGCACCGAACAGCTTGCCGTCCAGCAGGATCGAGCCCGAATGGCAATTGTCCAACTCGCGACGATGCCAGACGACCGAGGCCGATCGAGAATCGTCAGCGATTTTCAACAACGTTCCGCCCGTCGAATGGCCCGCCGCAACGAACAAATGGTCCTCGTGGTACAGCGGTGTCAGCGCATTCTGAGGCGTCCTGGGTGGGAAAGGCACCGTCCACAACAACTCGCCCGTCTCGGGGTCCAACGAAACGACCGAACGCTGCGTCATGCTGATCCACTGGCGGGTTCCGCGGTGGTTCACCATGGTGGGCGAACAGTACGCGGCCGTGTAATCGATCTCTGTGTTGGCCCAGAGCGTATCGCCCGATTCCGCGTCCAACGCGACCACGCGACCTTTGAATCCGCCGGGCATGCACAGCACTCGGCCATCTTCGACGATCAGATTCTCCGACAATCCCCAGACGCCCCAACGAGCCTCGAATCGTTCGACCAGATCGACGTTCCAACGCACCTGGCCCGTCGCTGCGTCAAACGCCGTCAACAGACCTTGAGGATTCACCATGTAGACGCTGCCCGCATGGTAGGTCGGCGTGCTCCGCGATCCGGGACTGGACTGACGCCAGGCCGTTCCGCTGGGTTGTCTCCACAACAGACGACCGTCCAGATCCAAGGCGGTGACCATCTCGGTCGCACCGAAGTTGCCCGCAGTGAAGATCCGCCCGTCGGCGATCGATACGCCCGAGAATCCCGTGCCGCACTGGTCGGCCTGCCACACCAACGGTGGCCCCGCCTCGGGCCACGAACTCAACAAGCCGGTCTCTGCCGACAAATTCTTCCGCTCGGGACCACCATGATGCGTGGGCCAATCCACCACATCAGCAACTTGGTCCCGCGCTATTGCCCAAACGCCCAGCGTACCGATCCCTAAAACCAGGAGAATAGCCCATCGGAAAATGTTTTTCGCGTTCATCGTTTTACAACTCCTTACGACCTGCATGCAAAAGACCATCGGGCTGAAATACCCGAATATCGGCAGACTTTGAATCTATACCATGGCCCGATGGCAGGCAAGATGTCCGACATGCCCAGGATCTATCCTGGCAATCAAGGCCGTCAGCGATTATGTTTACGCTGCCACGATGGAACCGTGAAGTTGTGAGCGAACAACCAGGGATTTGTGAAATCGAACAGGAGGAACCTTTGATCACCGCACAGCCGCTCAAATGGTGGGGAGGAAAGCATTATCTGGCGAAGAGGATCATCGAGCTGATGCCGCGGCACGTACACTACGTCGAAGCGTACGCGGGCGGCTTGGCCGTTCTGCTGGAGCGAAACCCGTACGATCCAGCCAAACAGTGGTCGGACAAGAGCTTCGAGCGGGGTGTCAGCGAGGTGGTCAACGATATCAACCACGAACTAACCAATTTTTGGCGAGTGCTTCAGCAGGAGGACACCTTCGAAGTCTTCCGCCGCCAGGTGGAAGCCACGCCATTTTCGCAAATCGAGTGGGAGCAGGCGGAGATCCGGCAGCATCCGATCACGGACCCGGATGTGGAGGCTGCGGTAGCGTTCTTCATTCGTTGTCGGCAGAGTCGTGCTGGTGGTTTTCGAGCCTTTGCGCCGCTGTCCCGCAATCGCACCCGACGCAACATGAACGAGCAGGCTTCGGCATGGTTGACGTGCCTGGAGGGTCTGCCGGCCGTGTCAGCCCGATTGCGAAGCGTGGTCGTCTTGAACCGCCCGGCGCTGGAAGTCATCCGGAAGCAGGATGGGCCGAAGACCTTGTTCTACCTGGACCCGCCCTACCTGCACGAAACCCGAATGGCGACCGAAGCCTACAAGCACGAGATGACCGAAGCCGAGCACCGGGAGCTGTTGGCCACGATCCGACAATGCGAAGGCAAAGTCATGTTATCCGGCTATCCCAACCCGCTGTACGACCAGCAGCTTGCCGATTGGCAGCGGAAGGATTTCACGATCGACAACAAAGCCGCCTCCGGCCAAACCAAGCGGCAAATGATCGAATCGCTCTGGATGAACTTCTGACAGTCGCCGAACACTTCCGCTGCCGAAAAGCCGACGGGCGAACAGCGAGTCCTGGCGAACCGGAAGCGGCATCGTCTGGATCAGGCCGGTACC
>REEF01000249.1 GCA_007695205.1 Planctomycetaceae bacterium | reverse complement strand
CCCAACTGCACCCCCCCGGCTTCGATCCACTGGGTCTTGCGTGCCAGTCGCACCAGCGGGTCGGTGCTCCGCTCGGACCCCGAATAACGCGTCGGGATCAATCCGACGGCGTCGCCACCATTGGACCAGGTAAACTGAGCTGGCATCCAGACCACGTCTCGGAGATCAGTCGGCGGTTCCAGGCGAATGCTGCGGATGTTTTGGACCGGAATCCAGAAGTATCGTCCCGCCACGATCGCTTCCAGGACCGGTCCCATCCGCGGATCGGCATCGGCGATCCACTCGAAGGGGCGCTCGTCGATCGTTCCGGCCGTGGCCGGAGCTGCCTCGAACGCCTGCTCGCGAAGTTCCCCGGCGGCATCATGCCGGTTTTCAGCCGTCAAACGCAACGCTTCGACTAGCAATCCTATCCAGCCGGGAGGCTCGCCAAAAATCAACGGCGATCGTTTCCCCGCGAACACATCGGCACGAAAGACCTCGCACCGCAATGCCTCGCGATACATCTGGGCCATGGCCAGCGCGATGGGATCGAGTTCGGCCGCAGTGTTCAACTGGACCAACGCCCGATCCCACTGGCCCTGGACCGTCAACAATTGAAACAGGAACACCCGCAACGATGCATCCGCCGGAGACCGTCGGATATCCTGTTGCAGTTCCGCCAACGCCTGGTCCAAATCGCCGTCGCGAAGCGCGTCGAGCGCTGCCATGGTAAAACCTCGTTTTCTCTCTCGTTTCGATGCATCGCCGGCCACGTGCACGGAATCGCTCGTCCATCTACCTGGCACGACGAAACCGCCTAAAGATCGGCAAAGGAATAACTGTCGGTTTTCGTTTGGTGGTACGCAACGCGAACGGGGTCGGGAGTCGTTTTCGGGCAACAACGAACCATGTGGAAAACGCTCTCTCCGAAAACGACTCCCGACCCCTTCCGCAAAACGCGACAGTAATTCATTTGCCGATCCTAACTCGAGGCTGTGAAGCAATTGAAGCAGGCATCCGGCGACCAGCCGGACTGGCGTATCGTCACAGCATTGGTGCGGAGCCCATTGCGTTGCTTCACAGCCTGCTGGGTGCGTACCGCGGGATCTGCCGCGTCAGGCGTCCCAGGCTTTGTGGCCCAAGCGGTCCCAGCCTCGCAACGGCACTTTGTCCAGGAAACTCTCGCCGTCGAAGGGCCGGTATTTCAACTGCACCTTGTAGTACCACAGGGTGATTGTCTCGTTGGGACGTTCATCCTCACTTCCATCGATGTTCCAACTGGCCAGGATCGGATTGAACAAGCGGAACTTGAGGTACCAATTGTTCTTGGCATTGGACATATCTTCGCCCGTGGTCAGCATGTGGATCTCTGCATAGTCGCAGATCTTGCCACCGCCGCAGGCGAACTTCATCAGTTCCACGGAGGAATTGTCGAAGGTTTTGCTGATGGAGATGGGCGGGATGTCCGTCACGCCCGTGAAGAGATCCTTGCTGCCCGCTTTGGAGCTCTCCTTAAACTCGCGAGTCAACGCCCAATTGATGCTGGTGCATGCGATCCACTCCTTGTAACCTTCGATTTCGCAGTCACCCTTGATTCCGGGCTTACCCTCTAACAAACCGAGCAGGATCATGGCCTGCCTCCTTTCGTACAAAATGGGGGAAAAACCAGCTCATCGACAAGGCCGCGACGACGGTGCACGGCTCGACGGCCGAGCCCCACCGAGGCGGACGCATTCTTACTTAGCCTTTGGCCGACGGCAGCTTGGAAACCAACCGCAGGGATACCGTCAGGCCTTCCAACTGATAGTGGGGCCTCAGGAAAATCTTGGAGTTATAGTAACCAGGATTTCCCTCAACTTCCTCGACAATTACTTCGGCCGCCGCCAGCGGGCGACTGGCCTTGGCTTCTTCGCTGGCCGTCGACGGATTGGACTCGACGTATTGCGAGATCCAGCGGTTCAGCCAAATCTGCATATCGTCACGTTCCTTGAACGATCCGATCTTATCGCGGACAATGCACTTCAAATAGTGGGCGAAGCGGCAGGTGGGAAACAGGTACGGCAGCCGCGCCGCCAGATTCGCATTGGCCGTCGCATCGGGGTCGTCGTATTCGGCGGGTTGCTGCAGCGACTGAGCACCGATGAAGGCCGCGAAGTCGGAATTCTTCTTATGAATCAGCGGCATGAACCCGTTCTTGGCCAACTCGGCTTCGCGGCGGTCGCTGATGGCGATCTCCGTGGGGCACTTCATATCCACGCCACCATCGTCGGTGGGGAACGTATGCGTAGGCAAGTCCGTCACCGCACCGCCCGATTCTACGCCTCGAATGCGGCTGCACCAACCGTAGAACTTGAACGACTGATTGATGTTCAGTGCCATGGTATAGGCCGAATTGGCCCAGCAGTAGCTATCGTGTACCGCGCCCTCGACGTCCTCCTCGAAAGCAAACTCGTCGACCGGGTTGGTTTTCGCCCCATAGGGCGTGCGGGCCAGAAACCGCGGCAGGGCCAAGCCGATATAGCGAGAATCCTCCGACTCGCGCAACGACCGCCACGCGGCATACTCGGGCGTTCCAAAGATCTTCGTCAGGTCGCGGGGATTAGACAACTCCTGCCACGTTTCCATCTGCAACACGCTGGGCCCGGCTCCGGTGATGAACGGGGCATGCGCCGCCGCAGCGATCTTCGACATCTCGCCCAACAACTCGACATCCGGCGGACTGTGATCGAAGTGGTAATCCCCCACGAGGCATCCATACGGGGCGCCGCCGAACTGGCCGTACTCTTCCTCGTAGATCTTCTTGAACAGCGGGCTCTGATCCCAAGCCGTGCCTTTGAATTTCTTCAGCGTCTTGTGCAAATCCTTTTTCGAGATGTTCAGCACGCGAATCTTCAGCATCTCGTCGGTTTCGGTATTGCTGACCAGATGGTGCAGCCCGCGCCAAGCGCCTTCCAACTTCTGAAAATCATCGTGATGCAAGATCAGGTTGATCTGCTCGGTCAGCTTGCGGTCGATCTCGCCGATAATCGCCTCGATCGTCTTCAACGCATCATCCGAGATCAGCGATGTGCTTTCCAGGGCCTGGCCAGCCAGCGTCTTGACGGCGCTTTGCACCGCCTGGCTGGCCTGATCGCTTTTGGGCTTGAATTCCTTCTGCAGCAGCGACTGGAACTCGCTGGCTTCGATGGCCGCTCCACCAACGGCCCCCGCTTCCACTTGGGCATCACCTTGGGACATCAGTTACTCCTCCAAAAAGCCGCGTCGGCCTCGGCAGGTACCGATCGCACGGTCGCCGGTCTCATGCGGCATATGCAAAAACATGGGTTCGCTTGCTCGACCAACGTGTGCGGCACGAGCACCGTCATCGACCTGCAACGCAGGCGTCTATTCACTTGCTTCTGGCTTCGGCGTGCTGGCCAGAGACTGAAGCAATGCGGGATCGTTCAACACGCGGCCAATCAACTCCTCTGCCCCCGTCTTGCCATCCATGTAAGAGAGCAGGTTGGCCAACTCGGTGCGGGCGTCCAGTAATTTCTTCAAGGCATCCACCTTCTGCGCCACTCCGGCAGGCGAGAAATCATCCATGCTTTCGAAGGTCAAGTCGACGCTCAAATTCCCCTCACCGGTCAACGTGTTGGGAACCGAAAAAGCCGCGCGTGGCTTCATCGCCTTGATCCGGTCATCGAAGTTATCGATGTCGATCTCCAGAAACTTTCGCTGATCGACCGACGGCAAAGGCTCGGCAGGCTTGCCCGACAAGTCCGCCATCACGCCCATCACAAAGGGCAACTGGATCTTCTTTTCCGCACCATAGACCTCCACATCGTACTCGATCTGCACACGCGGAGGCCGGTTACGCGCCACAAACTTTTGACTGCTCTGCTTGGCCACAGAAATGCTCCTTATCGCTTCAATAAATGACTGCGCCTACTCACTGCTTGTCGGGCAGGGCTGAGAACCAGTAATCGTATCTTTAAATCGATCCGGCAGGCGATACCCATGATCTGAAAAACCAGCCAGCCAATTTTTGGGGTTTGGGAGGAGAGTGCGTTGCCGACTCTAGCAAAAAAACAACCGCCATTCAATACCCCTCTTCCGGGACGCCGCCAATCGCTTCCGCTTGCTCCACGCCAGCCGGCGTCAGCTCACGCAACAATTCCAGGAACGTCATCGTGGCCACGCGCTTGGCTCGCTTCAGCAATAACGGAACGGGACTTGAAGGCTCGTGCTTCTCGTAAAACTCGCAGATCTTGTCCAACATGCGAAGGACATCCTCGCGGTTGCGGATCTCGCCCGACGACGAAGAACGCGAGGACGATCGGCGGTTTACCGGAGAATCGGTTTCGTCGTCATCGAAGTCGGCCGCCGCGAATTCATCTTCCTCTTCATCTCCGTCCTCGTCCGACTCGACACCGCGTTGGTCCAGATACTTCTCCAGCAACCGGTGCATCTTCATTAAAGGTGATTGCAGCGGCTCCAAACTCGCCGACCGACCGGCTCCGACAGCCGCAGTCACCGCGTCCTCGATGGCCCCAGTGTCGTCGAGTGCTCTCCGCAGGACTTCCGCCTGCTGTTGTATCTTTTCGATGTCCTCGTTCAATAAGACACCCTCAATATCCGACATTTCTCGCGGCTGCTCGTCCTCGCGAGGCGAGATCTCTCCGATGGCGAGCATATAATCCCGGTAGGTCACTGGGCCGATCACGTCCGAGAAGATCAAGGGCGCCGCGTGCAAAGCTCGCAGACAACTCTCGTAATCGCAAAGGTTGATCAGGGTGTTGACGCGAAGCGTAGGATCCAGATCGTCATCGGGATCGAGTTGTGGATGAACTTCATCCCAATAGCGTTCCACTAAGCCACGCAACACCGCCAGACCCTGGCAGAATCCCGGCAAGCCTTGAGTGTAAAGCAACGCTCGGGCCAACAGGACCGCCACTCGCAGGTCCTTCGTTCGCTCCAGCAGATCCCGAGCCATGCCGGCAACGGCCCGCCAATCAGGTTCTTGCCCCTCGACAACCGACTCACCGATTTCTTGGGCGGCCACGGGCTGAGCGGCTCGCTCCAATTCCCCGAAATCGGCGTCGTACTCAAGATCCGCGCCACACGGCTGATCAGGGGAAATCGGCTCCAGAAGCTGCTCGATGTCCAACTCTACCATCCACAACGCTCCTCGATGCCACTGGTCTTGAAGGCCCACAAGTCCGACCTTCGGACCCATTGCAGATCTGCTTTAGGATTCGGTTACTCAAATTTCGACTTTGGAAACACAGAATGCGAACCGACTCCCGATTTTAGTCGCCGCAGCGGGCACTGACAAGCTAGGAAAATCGATTCCTGGAAAGTCGGCTGGGTGATCAACGGTGGAAGCCCGGTTAATCGAGAATCACCGGCAGACGACGAAACTGGGGTGACTCCGGTGGCGACTTCGGTAACGATGGTCCATTGGGGCGCAGGTAGCCGACGGTTTGGACCCGAGCCCCGTTTCCCCGCAGAACGTCGTCAGGGTGAAACCGCGGCGGATCAGACGGCCACAGTGGAAAACTTGACGGCTCGGACAGCGTTGGCTCCGGAAATGCCGGCCCTTCGCCTTCTTCCATCGGTTCGATGTCCAGGAAGTCCGATTCTTCGAGTGCCGGAGTCGGTACCGATTCGGTCGTCGGTTGCGCCGAGGCCGGCCGACCGCCAACACTGACTTGCGGCGGTTGTCTCAGGCGGTAGTCGATGCGTCGAGGCCGGCCCCGCAGCCGTTCGCGTTCGGCGGCGTCCAAGCGAGCATCCCCCGGCCACGAGCCTTCGGAGAGGGCGACAGAGCAATAATCGAGCAACGCTCCGCCCTCGAAATAAATGTTCCGAATGGCCAAAGCGTATTCGACGCGCGCCTGGTAGTACCTGATTTCTGCGTCGGCGTAACGCCGCTGGGCATCCAAGAGGATGTAAAAGTCCGCCTTGGTTTCGTCCGCATTGTAGGCAGCCAGCACCGCCTGCAACTGCTGTTGAGCGGCATCGACGCGGTTGATCGAGGTATGCAGAACCGCGTACGCGCGGTTTCGCTCGGCAATCGCCGCACTCAGATCGTTGATCACCTGACGCTCTTGTTCCACCAGCAGACTGCGCTCGCGGGCCAGTTGCAACTGGGCATTTCGCACGGCAGCATGGCCTTGGCGGAAACCAAGCGGCATGGAAAACTCGGCGCCCAGTTGCCACTCCTGGAAATCGCCGCTTGTCAGATCCTGGTAAGCATTGTCGAACCGTGTCTCGCCGCCGCTGGGATCCAGGAGACGGTCGCCAAAACCGCGCCACCGGTAACGGCCCACCAGATCCAAGCTGGGCTGTAAGAAATTCTTGCTGGCGATCAATTCCAGTTCCCGGGTCCTGACCTTCCATCGCTGACGTCGCAATTCCTCGCGCCTCAGCAACGCCTCGGTGGCGATCGGCATCCAGTCGAACGTCACAGGCGAAACGGGTGGTTCGTCGCTGGGGCGGAGAAGCTCATTCCCCTGGGGAGGTAACCCGAGTAACAGCCGCAGTTTCCGCTCGTTGGCATAGACGCCGGGCGTCCCGCGAAATGTGCCGGCACTACTGCCGTTGTTCGTGCGCGTCCCCTCGATCGGACGCCCCATCAGGGCGTTCTGCACCTCCTCCTCGAAGCGGAAGTACTGCTCACGAGCCTGCGCTTCCTTTTCCGCTTCCCCCCCCTTTTTTCCCGCCTCGAACAACGCATGGACCTGCCGCCATGTGTCTTGGCTCGCGTCGCGCGCCCGGATCTTTGTGTCCAGATCGCGGTAAGCGAAGTACAGATCCCAGTAGGCGTTCTCGACGTTGCTCAGCAAATCCCGGATGCCGATCTCGAACTCGGTCAGACTGATATCGGTTCGTAGACGCGCAATCAGCACTCCGTTGTACACGCCGGGCCGACTGCCGGGACCAGCGATCCGATTGAATTCGACGCCGCCACCCCGCAACAACGAGTGTCGGAACTCGCCCTCCAGAATCGCGTCCCAAGAACCATCAAACTCGTTGCCGACGTTGTTGTTATAATCGTAGTTAATGATGTGCCGCAACGCGAACTGGCTACCAGTGACCGTTCGTTTGGCCAGTTGGGCCTGCATGATGCTGGTGTCCTGTTGGAACAACCCCCCCAAACCCAGAAACTGATTGTTGAAGCGGCGATCGTTCTTTTCGCCGAACGCACTAGCAGAAAACTCCGCGTCGAATGCCGCAAGAGCTGCCTCTACCCCGAACTGGGGACTTGTTTCCTGGATCGCCGGTCCGAACGCTGTGGGGGTGTTTTCCGGTGTCCGTAGTACGGTGCCGCCCAAGTCCCGCATCACCTTCGAGTGACTCAAGGCCAGATGCAGAGCCTCCTGAAGCGAGAGGTCGGCATATTCCAGTTGGTCGCTGTCCAGCAGATCGCGCGGCTGGCCGAAGCCGATCAATGCCTCAAAATGAGAACCATCGGTGATCGGCGTCTCGATTCGCGTCACGGAGGTGGGGAAAGGAGCGATGACCGCCTCCGGATCTCGAAACATCTGCTGCGAGCGCAGGCAGCCTGGCAGCAGGCAGCAGAGGACGAACAGTCCGATCCACATTCGGCCTTCGGCTCGATTCATGACAGCATCAATTCCACGCGCATTGCCTAACCCTCCAAGGACACATCTTCTAGTTTCGGCGCGACAAGGTTTGACTATCCGTTTTTTTCGGAATATTCGTCAGGATCAGCATTCTTTCCTAAACACCGGCTGCTAGCACCCAACGGTTTT
>REEF01000541.1 GCA_007695205.1 Planctomycetaceae bacterium | reverse complement strand
CGACATGCGGAACCGCGGTCCTCGAGAGAACCATTGGTTTTCGGGGTCAAGCTGCAACCGCTGCTCGGTGACTTGCGACGACTGCCGGTACGTGGCCGACGTGACCAGCAATCGCAGGAAGGCCTTTCGATCCCAACCGGATCGGACCAACTCGGTCGCCAGCCAGTCCAGCAGTTCCGGATGGGTCGGCAGATCGCCCTGCGAGCCGAATTCCTCGCTGGTAACGACGATCCCCCTGCCAAACAGCGACTCCCAATACCGGTTGGCCACCACGCGAGCGGTCAACGGATTCTGCGGATCGATCAGCCAGTGGGCCAAGGCCAAACGGTTCAGCGGCGGGTCTTCCGGCGGCGGGTGAAAGGCGGACGGGACCCCCGCAGTGACCTCGTCCCCCAATTGCAAAAAGTTGCCCCCCAATTGCACGAACGTCCGACGCCGTTGATCTTCGGGCAACTCGCGCATGATCGGCACCGAAGTGGCCGGCTGCAAGTCATCCGGTTCCTGATCTCGCTCGGCCAATGGCAACACGGGGCTTTCGTCACGGCGGTCGGCGTCTTCGGTCTGGTTGAAAACGGCAAACAACTGGAAGTACTCTTCCTGCGTGATCGGATCGTATTTGTGCGTATGGCACTGGGCACAGTCGATCGTGGTACCCATCCAGACGGCCATCGTCGTATTCACCCGATCGACGACCGCCGCGTTGCGAAACTCTTCGTCGTCCGTACCGCCTTCGTTGTTGGTCATCGTGTTGCGATGGAACGCGGTCGCGATCAACTGGTCCTCGGACGGTTCCGGCAACAGATCGCCCGCCAATTGTTCGATCGTGAACTGGTCGAAGGGCATGTTGTCGTTCAGCGCTCGGATCACCCAGTCACGATAGGCCCAGATGGTTCGCGGCGGATCGTCCGCATAACCGGCCGAATCGGCGTACCGAGCCAGATCCAGCCATAGCTTGGCCCAATGCTCCCCATAGCTGGGTTCGTCCAACAACCGGTCTACCAGACGCTCGTAGGCGTCCGGTTCCGCATCGTTCACAAATCGTTCCACTTCGTCCAAAGCGGGCGGCAATCCCGTCAAATCCAACGTGACTCGCCGAACCAAAGCGTAGCGGTCGGCCTCGGGCATCGGCGACATGGAACGTGGCAACCATTGTTCGAGGACAAAATGGTCGATAGGATTGCGGGGCCAGTCTTTCAAACGCTGGGCGTCCGTTCGATCGACGTCCGCCAGCATGGCATCCAGATCCGGCACCGCAGGCCGTTGCGGTTTGACGTACGACCAGTGCCTGGCGTAAGGAGCCCCTTGTTCGATCCAGTCGCGGAGTAGATTTATTTCTGCCTCGGTCAAGCCCGGTCCCGTCCCGGTCGGCGGCATCCTCATGAACGAATGGTCCGTCGAAACGCGGGCAAGCAACTCGCTCTGCTCGGGCGAACCGGGCACGATCGCTCGTTCGCCAGAATCTGCAGGGCCGATGGCGTCGTCTCGCAAATCCAGACGCAGCCCACCCGTGCGGTGCGATTCATCAGGACCGTGACAGGTAAGGCACCGATTGGACAAAATAGGGCGAATGTCGCGATTGAAGTCGATCGCACCATCTTCGGCGATCGCCTGACCCAAGGCGACCAGGACGATCATCGGCGGAACGATCCGGATAACAGCAGAACGCATGGCGAAAGGCTTTCTGGTCATAGACCCATGAAGGATTCGATTTGGCTTCATTCTAGCCTCGAAGCCATCGATTGAGAAGCAAGAGCGTCCCGCTCGGCTTTTCCGCTCTGTCAGAAAAGGGGTCTGACCCTTTGGAGGGCACGCTGAAGACTCGGAAGATACGGTGCTTCCGAAGAGGGTCAGACCCCTTTTCTGACAGACATGGGGGCTTGATCGCCTGAGAAGGCCCGCGTATGGTCTGGCTGGGAGAATGCTTTCATGATCAGATCGTTTGATGACACGTCCAGCGAAGGTTGGCAGGATCGAGTTCAACAGGTTGCCGATGCGATCCGTCGGCGAGTTCTGGACCATACGTTGCGTCACAACGGGGGTTACCTGAGCCAGGCCTGTTCCGCGGCGGAGGTACTTGCGACGTTGTATCTGCGCGTGATGAACCTGGGGCCCAGCCAGGGCCCGCTGGTCCCGCCGCCCTTTCCGGGCGTTCCCGGTTCTGACAATCCGGCCAGCTTTACCGGTGCATCGTACAATGGGCCGAAGTCGCCGGAATTGGACCGCTTTATTTTTTCGCCTGTCCACTACGCGTTGGTCTTGTATTCGGTGCTGATCGAGGTCGAGCGATTGGCCGAAAATGCGTTGGAACATTTCAACCAGGACGGCAGTACGGTCGAATTGATCGGGGCGGAGCATTCGCCGGGACACGAGGTCACCGCAGGCTCGCTGGGCCAGGCGATCAGCCAGGCGGGCGGTATCGCGTTGGCTCGTCGTTTGCGCGGCGATACGGGGCGAGTCTGGGTATTCATGTCGGACGGCGAGTTCCAGGAGGGGCAGACCTGGGAGGCGTTCCAGGCGTTGTCTCACTATCGTTTGGGGAACCTGGGCGTGTACGTGGACAAGAACGGCCAACAGTGCGACGGAGCGATGAACGACGTGATGACCATCGATCCGCTGGGAGACCGGTTGCGGGCGTTTGGGGCGGAGGTCCACGAAGTCGATGGGCACGACCCGGCAGCCTTGGCGGCCCCGGCCAACCGCCCGGCCGATGCCGACCGACCGCTGGTCGTGATCGCTCGAACCGACCCCTGCCGCGGCATCGAACTGCTCCGTCAACGAGCCCCCAAGCTGCACTACGTCCGATTCAAGGACCAGCAGGAGTTTCAGCAGATGCAGCGTTTGTTATGAGGGGCCGATTCGGCTGGCCCGGTTGGTGCAACTGGTCCGGTTGGCCGGGCGCGTCGCAACCGCCAGCACCCAACCAAGCCTGCCCCCAACCAAGCCAACACGCTGATGGCGGCGCCCGCATAGAAGTCGCGAGGACGATACAAGAAACTGACGTGGTGCTGCCCGGCGGGCAGCCAGACACCGCGCATGAAGCGGTTGGTGCGATGAATGGGTAACGACTCGATCCGATCCCCCTGCGGGTCCCGTAGGATCGCCAGCCAGCCCGCATCGTATAGATCGCTCAGCACCAGCAACCCGGGCTGTTCCAGCCGTACGTGCACGTCGACTCGCTGCGCCCCGGCCAGCGTCAAATGGCACGTTTCGCGGGCCCGGACCGGCTGGGCGGTCGGCACCACCGGCGGCCGGTCCGATTCGATGATCGCCTGTTGCCGCAGGTTGCGAGCCCTTCCATGGAAGAACCAGACTTCTCGAGTTCGCTGAGTCAGTTGGCGTGGCGTTTGGTGTTCCAGGGGCGGCAGCACTTCGATATCGCGGACGATCCAAGCTCGGGGAAAGGCCTGCGGGTTGAACCACACCGAAGAAGCGACCGCCGGCTCCCAGCCCCCGTGGTCGGTCAACGGTTCGGCACCGGGGTTTTGGGCCCAATCGGGCAGAACGAAATAACGGGCGCCCAGCGCGTCCAGCACCGTACGATGTGGTTCCAATACGCCGTCCGAGCGCTGCCACCCGTGCCGTCGAGCCACTCGCAAGGTGGTCATGAAATCCGCTGAGGACAACGTGCTGTACGCTTCGACCTGGGCCAGTCCGTCCAGCAGGGGATACTTGGGAGCCATGGTATCGACATCCCATTGCAGACCGACGGTCAGCCGATCATCGGCAGGGGTGGTTGCCCACGGTCGCGGCAACCAGCCACGTCGCGTGCCGCGAAAAACTCGAAATTCCTCCCGGTGATCCGCATCAGGGTACCGGCTGAGAATCGCCTGGGACGCTCGTCCCGGTTGCTGCCAGATCGATGTTGGTGCTGTCGGGACCAGCCAATGGTGAGCCACGGTCAGATCCACCGCCGTGCCGATCAGTAATGCCGGTACAACGATGAAACTCCAGGAAGAACGACGCCATTGCATCAAGCCCCAAAAGCTGGTTCCGATCAGCCCGGTCTGCAACAGCGACCAGCGCAGATCCGCGAGCGATCCGTCCAGGTCCAGCGGTCCGAACATCCCATCGGCGGGCGCATGGCTGAACCACGCATGCCAGATGGGCCCCATGAACCAAGTAAAGCCACCGGCGATCAAGCTGATCAAGGCCAGCCCCAACGTCATCCAAGTGAAGCGTCGAGCGGGCTGGTGGCGCAAGTCGTCGAAACCCCAGGCGGCCAGCAGGCTCAGGCCCAGGGTGGCGATGATGAATAACTTGGCGGGAAAACGGAACATGGCATAACCGGGCAGCACCGTCACCAACGCCCAGTACAGCCCGCCCACCGGCTGGCCGATCCCGATGTCCTGCGGCATCGTTCCCAGCAGGCCGCGTTGCAGTTCCAGGACGATCCAGCCCAGACCATACCATCCGAAACTGGCCAGCGTTCCGGCCAGAGCGACCCAAGACGCCCAGCGAACCTGGGGTTGGCCGCGCACCAAACGCCAGCGACGGAGCGCCAGCAATAACGGGATCAGCCCCAGGTAGATCGATGGCGTCCAAATCCGGCCCTCGGCGGGAATCGTCGAGGCCCAGCGATGATGGACGGGAAACATGCGTCCGGAAACATTGGGCCATACCAATTCGGCCAACCGCCAGGGCCCCAGGCTGAAATGGTAGATGTGTTCGTCATGCCGACCGCTGGCCGGGCGGCCGAACAGACCGCCGACGATCGAGCCCTCGGCGCGCACTTCGGCAGGACGCAGCAAGAAAGCTGCCACCTCGTATACGCTGCGCGGCGAATCGAAGACGGCCCGCTGGCTGGTCGACGACCAACGCGCCGACGGAACGATCTGGACAGCGGCCAGCGCCAACGCCAACGCTGCCACGATCCCCAGCCGACCGACCGAACCCAACAGGTGCGAGACGCTGTCCCGTCGAAAGAAGGCTTGCAACACGGCCAGCAGCGCCGCGTGATAGGCGGATTGCGGATCACCGCCCAAGACCATCATGGCCCAGATCAAGGCCACCCCCAGCAGGTCCAGCCACCGACGCCGGGTCAGCAGCCGATCGGCGGCCTCAACCGCCAACGGCAACCAGGCGGCACCGATCAGGAAGACGACATTGCAGTGCTGGAACAACACGCTGCCACTGAAGGCATAAGCCATGGCGCCCAAAACGGCCCCCGACGGAGTCGCGCTCCATCGCCGTGCCAATCGATAGACGCCCCAAGCGGCCAACAGCACATGAGCGGCGACGTACACGTTGTAGCTGGTGGCGAAATCTACCGGCAGCAGAAAGATCAACTTGCCCGGATAAAACACGCTGCTCGTAGCGTCGGCCAGCACGGGCATGCCGCAGTTCTCGTGCGGATTCCACAAAGGGACCTGACCGCTGGACCACTGCTGCGAACTCCACTGAAACAGCGGATAATAGTAATGAGCCGCGTCGCGGAAAGCAAACGTAGATCGGGTGAACAGCGCCGGTCCGAACAGCCAGAGAAAGGGCCCGGCAATCAACAAGCCCAGCAGGACGAGGCGAATCCTTGGCAAAAGCGTCCGACCCCTTTCCATCACTCGGTGACCTGCCTTCCCGATCCCCACAACCGCGCGACTCAATGCGCGAACAACCCGCGTTCCAGCAACATCACCTGGACCGTCTCGTCCAAGGCGTACTCGCTGCGGCCCGCCGGGAACAGGGCCAACCCGTCGGCGCAAGCGAGCGTGCGCAAGTCAGCCGAGCCCTTCCAGTCCAACAATCGTGCCTGCACGGGATCGCCGTCGCCTTCCCATCGGTCGCCTTCCAATCGCACGGGGAAATAAGTAGGACGGTCGCCCGTATGGCGAAAAGGGTCGCTCAATCGAGCCGCGATCATGGGGCGAGACACCTGCGGGAGCGCGGCCAAGGCGGCGATCGCCGGTCGCACAAACAGCTCGAAACACACCAGCCCGCTGACCGGATTGCCCGGCAACCCGAACACCAATCGCGAACCCTTGGCGTGAGGCAGGACGCCGAACCACAGCGGTCTGCCCGGCTTCAGTCGCACTCCGTGAAACACCTGTTCCACGCCTAGATCACGCAGCACGTGCGGTACGAGATCAAAATCGCCGGCGGAGACTCCTCCCGACAAGATCAGGATGTCTTCGTGCAGCCCCCGATTCATCTGACGAGCCAATTCGGATTCGGTGTCGCGGGCGATCCCCAAGTCGACCGGCTGGCCGCCCGCACTGCTGACCAACGCACCTAACATGGGGCCATTACTGTTGCGGATCTGGCCCGGACCCGGTACGTCACACGCCGGGACCAGTTCGGTGCCGGTCGGCAGCACGGCCACGCGTGGCGACGCATGGACCAGCACCTGAGTCCGCCCGACTTCGGCCAGCAGTCCCGCATCGATGGCGGATAATCGCCGCCCGATCTGCAGCACCGTTTCCCCACGCCGTACCGAACGGCCTCGACCCAGGATATGCTGGCCCGGCCGCACATCGCGGTCGTCGATCCGCACCGTCGTGATCCCGCCAGCTTCGTCCATCCGACAACACTCGTCGACCACGATCGCGTCCGCCCCGCGAGGCACCGGCGCGCCGGTCATGATCCGCGTCGCCATCCCCGACTGTAGCGGTTCGCAAGGGATATCGCCCGCCGCAACTTCATCGACCACCATCAATTCCCCTCGGCCACCTCTCAGATCCGACGCGACCACGGCGTAGCCGTCCATCAGGGCCTTGTCGTACGGCGGAGAATCGATGTCGTTGATCACGTCCTCGGCCAATACGCGACCCAATGCCTGGTCGAGTCCCTGACGCTCGGGAGCGCGTGGCCTGGCCCGTTCGAGGATCATCGACAACGCCTGATGGATCTCGATCATGTTCTTAGGTTCCTCGATTTCGAAGTTGTTACCACCATTAAAGGGTTCAAGAAACACCGGACGACGGCCGTAGCCCTGGGAATCGAGCCCATCAAGCTGCCATCTTCAGGAATCGCCTGAGTAGATTATGACCACACTCGGTCAAAAAACTCTCCGGATGAAACTGCACACCCTCCAACGGAAATTCCCTGTGGCGGACACCCATGATCTCCCGCTCGCCGCCCGGTGCGTCCGCCCACGCGGTGATCTCGAAATCATCGCGAAGCGTCTCCGGCTGGATCACCAGGCTGTGGTACCGTGTCGCCGTGAAAGGGTTGGGCAACCCGACAAACAAACCCCGCCCATCGTGGTGGATCTGATCCGTCTTGCCATGCATCAAACGGCGAGCCCGAACGATCGTCGCGCCGGTGGCCTGGCCGATCGACTGATGGCCCAGACAGACCCCCAAGATAGGCAGCTTGCCCGCCAAGCGTTCAACACAAGCGACGGAGATCCCCGCTTCGCTGGGAGTGCATGGGCCTGGGGAGATGATCAGATGACTGGCCTGCCGACCTTCGATCTGGTCGACCGTGATCTGGTCGTTCCGGTGGACTTCGATCACCAGCGAAGGGTCGATCTCTCCCAATCGCTGGACCAAATTGAATGTAAACGAGTCGTAATTGTCGACGACGAGGATCATCTTTGGTTTCTTTTGCCTGATTCACTGGTTTGCCTGGATCACATGATAACGGGGATCGCTTGAATCCGTTAGCGGGTATTGGCCAGAAAGGCTCGGGAAACCTGGAAACTGTTTCCCAAGCCGTCGATCGATCTTCATAGGGGTACCACTTTGCCCGGTCACCACGCTTTCGTGCTGCCTGGCATCGCACAAGGGTACAGCCCATCTTCGCCTGG
>REEF01000252.1 GCA_007695205.1 Planctomycetaceae bacterium | reverse complement strand
CTCCGGAGATGAAAACCGACGACAACGGCTACCGGCTGATCGTGCGCGCGCTGGGGGTTTCTGTGGACTCAGTTTGGGAGTCAGACAAAGGAGTCGACAAAGAGGCCCAGGTCGCACAGGTCTACGAGAAACTGGGCCTCGATCCGGGTGTGAAACCCTCGATGACGTTCATGGAACCCTACGAGTTCTTGCGGAAGTACGTTGACCGCGAGGGCCTTGATGAGAAACAGCTCTACGAGTTGGAGAGCAAGGTCCATGAGCCTTGGACGCTGGACGATCTGCCGATGATGGAGCCTTGGCTGGAACAGAGTGCGCCGGTGCTCGACTTGGTCGGGCAGGCCGTGCTCAAACCGACGTTCTGCATTCCCCTGACTCGATCCGAGCATCCGACGATCTTGGCGAACACGACCCTTTTTTCAGATATTGGGAGGATGCGATCGTTCGCTCGGATGCTCCAAACGCGTGCCCAGTACCGGATCGGGACCAGCGACATCGACGGAGCGATGGCCGATGTGATTTCCTGCAAGCGTCTTTGCCGCCATCTGGAAGCTCAGCAAGCGATGGTTCATGCTTTGGTGGGTATCGCGATCCGGGGAGTTGCGGCTGCTGTGGGTATTGCCGCAGTGCGGGAATCGTCGCCTAGCGAGGAACAACTGCTCCGTTTCTTAGACGAACTGAACGCGATTCCTGTCCGCCTGGACATGGATCAGATCCGGCTGACAGAACGTTACTACGCGTTGGACTTGTTGCAGGCGATGGCGGTTGGCGACGAGTCGCTATCAGGGTTCTTCGCGGAGTGGCATCACTTGGAAGAATTCCATCCTGGCCTTGTCGCCTATCTCGCCTTCGACTGGAATCTGGTCATGCAACGGGTTAATGAGCACTACGACGACTGGGGGAACTCTCTTTTTTTGCATCCGCCGAGGCTGTCGCCAGCCAGCCTGATGATCAACAAACGGTCGCTGGGCCTGGCGGATCTGATGGCCGGTATTCTCATGCCCGCGGTTCAGGCGTTCGACGAGGCGACATTCCGAACAAGATGTCTGGACAATCTGCAACGCATCGCGTTGGCCATGCTGATTTACGAGCGTCAACACGGTACGCTGCCACCGGCGTATTCGGTCGATGCGTCCGGCCAGCCGCTGCATAGCTGGCGTGTGCTGCTGCTGCCTTATGTCGGCCAAGCCGAACTGTTCGACAAGCTGCGGCTGGACGAACCCTGGGACAGCGATCACAACCGCCAGTTCCATGACGCCGCGCCGGCCATCTATCGATGCCCCAGCACCGTTCTGCTGCCGGGCCAGACCAGCTACTCGGTCATCGTCGGCAAAAACTCCGCCTTTCCCGCGGGCCAAGGTATGTCGCTGGACGAATCGGAGATGAATCGGATCCTGGTCGTCGAGCGAGAGCGACCGGTCGGCTGGATGGAGCCGACGTCGGAACTGGCCCGATCGACCGCGATCCAGGGGATCAATCGTCGCCACGCCGAACAGGACGGGCTCGGCAGCCCTCACCCCGGCGGCTTGAACGTCGGTCTGCGCGACGGCAGCTCGCGTTTCATCTCCGAAACGATCGACTTGCAGGTATTACAATCCCTGGTGGACGGCACCCAAGACAGGCCCGACTACTAGGCCCATTCTTTTCTGTCGCACCTGGGCGGTCTCCGTGATTGGCACAAAAGCGTCTGGCCAAATCGAACCAGGAGCTGGCACGGAAATGTCCCACGGACTCGCATCCGTGGCTATGACACGTCGTCGCTTCGCGACTGGCACGCATATCGCTAGAAAAAAATGCCTGTCCTTTTCGCCTGACAGCATGGCGTTCGTCACTCCCGCGCTTCGACGGTCATCGCCATCACAATGGGCGCGGTGCGGTCGGGGCCCTTGATCAGTTGCAGATGGGTGATCGGGTTTGAACGATGGGGATGGATGGCCAGGTAGCGGATCTGCTGGTTGCGCAGCCGAAACGCCAATTGCGAGCCGGGAACGTCGAAATGGCCGATGTAATCGGCGAAGTGATAACCGTCTCGCAGCGGGTGGTCCTCGGTCTGACCGTCCTGGTAGTACAGCCGCACGGTCATCGATACGGAGCCATCCTCACGTGGCTGTTTGGCCGACCAGCCGCCGACGCCGCTCAGCAGATGGATAGCAACCGCCGGCTGATTGACCGTCAATTCGACTTGCCGCGGCATGTGCGGTGGCAGTTTGCCGCTGGGACTGTGCAGCATGACCGCATTGGGGATGCGGCCATCTTGGGGATCGACCAGATGGAAGGGGATTTCGGCGAATGTCTTCGCCGACCAATCGGGGAAGACCAGCCGTTCGGTCGTACTGGCTTCGTCCGTGAACATGCCGCGGGTGGTGACAACCGTGGCGACTTTGCGCAGATCCAGCGGCGTGAACCGGTCGCGGGACGCCAGATATTCCAGCAGGTCGACAAGCTCCCGTTCGGTGACTTGTTTCTCGAAACCTTCGGGCATGAGTGATTTGGTTGATGCCACCAGTTCGTCAATGTCCTCACGCAACACCACGTGCCGCTTGCCTTCGGCGTCGAACATTTCGATCGAGGTACTGGTTTCTGAGGCCAGCAGCCCGCTGCGGATCCTGCCATCGACCGTCACCACGGTATACACGCGGTAGTTTCCTTCCACGCTACGGTTGGGGTCGATGATATATGTCAGCATATCTCGTTTCGGGTGGACCGACATCCCGGTCAGGTCCGGGCCGATGGCGATCCCCTCGCCGCGGAAGACGTGGCACTTGCCGCATTGTTCTTCGTAGACCAACTGACCGGCGGCCAAGTCGCCGATCCGTTCGGTCAATGGTAGCAGTTGGTCCAGCACCTTCTGGCGGTCCGGACTGGGCAGCCCACCGCCTCGGTCCAGCAATTGTTGGACCCGCTGGACGATGGACGAGTCGGGATGAGCGGCCAGCGTTTGTTTTTGATCGAGACGGAGATCGGACATCGGGACAGCACCTTGTTCGATGCCATCCAGCAGCGCTCGCGTCCAATCCACGCGGCTCAACAGGACGCCCAGCGCCGTATTCTTCACCGCGGGCGTGAACCCATCAAAAACCTCGACTAACATCGGCCCGGCGGCGGGCGTCCGGCCGCTGCCGATGGCCCCGATGATGTCCGAGGCCAGGGCGGGCGAGGTGCGGGGTGTGATCTGCGCCACCAATCTGCGCACCAGATCGGCATCGTCCGGCAGGAATTCGATCACTTGCCGAGCGGCGGCGGCTCGGGCGGCATCATCGCTGCGCTCGTCGGCGACCGCGTTCAGCAGCGAACGGGCGATGTCCGCCGCGTAGGGTTTCAGGCTGTCGCTGTCCCACAACGCGGCAAGCCTTAACCATTGGCCTTTGCTGCCGTCGGGCAGTTTTTCGAGAATAGCGAGCCAGACCTGGTCGGCGATCGCCTGGGCGTCCACCGGGCGGTCCTTCGGCCAACCGCTGGCCAAGCCGTCGACGACGGTGGCGGCGACGGTCGGGTGAGCATCCACCAGCGCCGACACCAGCGAGACAACCGAATCGGCAGGGGCCCCGCGCGCGTAGTGCTGGCTGACGACGGCCAATACCATCTGACGCGGCTCGCACGGCCAGTGATCGCGGTCTGCCGCGATGGATTGCAGGAGATGGTAGTCATGAGCCGCCCCCGCCGCGATGGCTGCGTCCAGCAACCAACGGTCGGTTTGGTTCGTCGGATCGTTCAGGAACTGGGCGACGGCATGCCCAGCCGCCGCAGACGGCCGCGCTTCGGACATCGCCAGCAGCGCAGCGAGTCTGACTTGCGCGTCGGGATCGGCCAGCATTGCACGGCCCAGCAGCAACGTCAACGTCGACTCGTTGCCCGGCAGCACGGCGATCGCATTGCGTCGGACGCCCGCCGAGGGATGATCCAATGCCTGGGCAGCCGCCTCGTACGCCGCGGTATGCTGCGTCGATCCGTCCAACGTGCCCAGCCCGTGCAGCGTCCACAGAGCGTGGATCGCTCCGACATTCAACCCGACCCGATCGACGCTTCGGTCCCGCACCAGATCGATCAGCTCGGGCACCACGTCCTGCTGCCCGCGTTCGACCAGCAGTCGCTGGGCGTGTTTGCGCCACAGCATCGTGGGATGTTTCAACGCGGCGGTCAGTTCTTGCGGCGAAGCGTCCGCCAGCGAGAACGGCTTGCACACGGAGCCGTTGGCGTCTCGATACACAATCCGGTAGATCCGTCCGTGCCGTTTGTCGCGCAGCCGGGTCTCGTAGGCGTTGCCTTGGCCTGTCTGGAATCCGGCGGGCGTCGGGTTGTGCTGGATGATGTAATTGTACCAGTCCAGAATCCACACGTTCCCATCCGGGCCGACCTCGGCCATGATCGGCGCGGTCCATTCATCGTCGCTGGCCATCAGGTTCATGGGACTGGTCGAATGAAAATCCGCGCCGTCGCGGTTCAGCACGAACGTGCCGACCAACTTGCCGGTGGGGCCGCAGACGAAAGCCGTACGGTTCCAGAACGGGGGCGGGTAGTGCCGAGCCGTATACAGGGCATGCCCGGCGGCGGAAGTGTAGCCTCCGTGATAATCGACTTGCCGGATGCGGTCCGTGATGGGGTGGAAGAGGTAAGTATCGGCGATTCCTCCAAGCTGTTCGGCGCTCCAGCCGCGGACCCGTTCGTAGTACCGGTTGGGAATCGGCAGGTAGACACTGGGGTTCCCGTTGGCGGTGCTGCCGAAGATCAGACCGTCCTCGCTGAGTCCCAATCCCCAGGTATTGTTATTCGTCGAGCGGAGGAATTCCAATTCGCTGCCATCGGGTCGGAAGCGGAAGAATCCCATGCGGAAGGTATTGGGATGCGGACGGCCGGCGACCACCGGCCGCGACGGGTTGTAACCCTGCATGGCCCAGATCCAGTTGTCCAGCCCGTATTGGAAATTGCTGACTCCGCCGTGCGTGTCGCCCATGTTCCAGCCGCTGATCAACACCTGCCGCACGTCGGCTCGATCGTCCCCGGTAGTATCTTTCAGATAGAGCGTCTCGGTACCGTTCTGGACGATGACGCCGCCGCGGTAGAAAGCGATCGACGTCGGGATGCTCAAGGCGTCGGCGAACACCGTAAACTTGTCCGCCCGCCCGTCCCCGTTGGTGTCCTCCAGGATCTTGATCGTGTCATTGCCGCGGTTCTTCGGCTGCAAGCGGTTGGGATAATCCAGCGTTTCGCCGATCCACAATCGCCCACGCTCGTCCCACGCCATGCAGACCGGTTTGACAATGTCCGGTTCGGCAGCGAACAACTCGGCGGAGAACCCTACGGGCGTCACGATGTGCTTCAACGACTCCTCCGGGGTCAGCGGCAACTGCATCGGCCAAACCCGGCTCTCCGAAGACCTCCGCGCTGCCGCCGGCGGATAGAAGGGGATCTCTGGCTCGTCGACATACTCGAACGGCAGCACATCCGTTCGCTGCGGGGTCATTGCAGGCACCTCGAAGTCGATGGCATCGATGGCATCGATGGCCAGTTGCTGAAAGTCGCGGCGCAGGTCCGCAGCGTCGCTGTTGCCGAAGCCGGTCCGTTGTACCATCAGGACGAAGATCATCTGCCGCTGGGGATCGACCCAGCCTTGCGTGCCGAACGCACCACCGTGTCCGTAGGTGCCCGGCGACAGCATGGCCGTGGCGCCCTGCGGTTGACGGACGACGCACCACCCCAACCCCCAACCGTTGCCCTCGGTGAACCCGGTGGTCAAATCACCGGTCTGCACACGGGTCAGTTCCCGGACCGAATCGGCGGACACGATCTGTTTGTCGCCCCACCGCCCGTTGTCCAGAATCATCTGGTAGAAACGGGCCATATCGCCCGCCGTGGAAAACAGACCGGCGGACGGATTGGCCGTGCGGTCGGCGCCCAGAGCGCTGATCCAATGTGTCGTTGGTTCGAGCGAGCCGGGTTGCGCCCCGGGTTTGTACAATTGGGCCAGCCGCTGCTGCTGCGCTTCGTCGGGAAAGAACGTGGTATCCTTCATGCCCAACGGACCGAAGATCCGCTGGTCCAAGAACTGCTCGAAAGACTGGCCTGCGACGACCTCGATCACCCGTCCACAGACGGTCAACCCCGGGCTGTAACCCCATTTCTCGCCCGGTTGGAACAGCAGCGGGCGCTGTGCGATGGCCGCGGCCGTCTGGGCCAGCGAGCCCTGGTTCTGCTGGCCGCCGCCCAGGCCTGCGGTGTGGGTCATCACGTCGCGCAGCGTGATCGGACGCTCGGGCGGGTGGCCTTCGAATTGCACCTGGTCGAATTCCGGAAGGTACTTGGCGACCGGATCATCCAGGGCGATTTGACCTTCGTCCCACAGGATCATCAGTGCCGTGGCGGCGATCGGCTTGGTCATCGACGCGATGGCAAAGATCGTATCGGGCTGCATGGCCCGATCCGCTTCGATATCAGCCAGTCCCACGGCGTTGCACAGTACGATCCGCCCGTCGCGGGCTAGCAGCGTCACGACTCCCGCCGCTTGTCCTTCAGCGACATAAGCCTCCATCCGTGGCGCGATGGTCGCCAGTCGAGCCTCGTCCATCCCCACAGCAGACGGTGGAACTTGCGGCAATCCACCTTCCTCCGCCGGACAGAAACCGACGATCAGCAACAGAACAAGCAGTCCCGAACCTACAGGCAGAAGGGGCCATTGACGATGCATCCGTCGTCTCCTTTGGGATCATTCAGTTGCTACCAATCGCAGATCTCAGGATTCTATCGAACGGTCGTCGCCGGATCAATCACCGGCAAGGCAACGCCCGCCGTCGGTGGCAATTGCTGCCGGGGACTCACGGGCGCTCGACCATCGGGGCGGTGTGCCTCGCCATCCTTTTCTGATTGCGATGCTGTCTTCCCGGATCGTGCCAAATCCAATACACTTGTACCATGGACGTCGACAATATTCTCGCAACGATGAACGACTATCAGGTCGAATATCTTCTGATCGGCGGCATGAATTTCCTGCTGCGGCATGAGCCGGTTCTGACATTCGACGTCGACTTGTGGATCGACGACCGGGCGGCGAATCTCCGTCGTTGCGAACGTGCTTTGGGGACGCTCGAAGCGGAATGGGGCGAATCCGATTCCGACTGGGGAAAAGTAGCGGAGCGAGACCCCGGGTGGCTCGACCGTCAGCCTGTGTTCTGTCTGAACAGTCCAAGCGGCGCGATCGACATCTTCCGTGCGGTTACGGGCCTAGCGGATTGGGCAGCGACCCGGGCGCGGGCGTCGCGGGAAACGACGGCGAGCGGCACGGCTTATTGGGGGCTGAGCGATGAAGATATGCTGCGGTGTCAGTTGGCCCTGGAGGTGTCTTACCGTAAGCCTCAAAGGATCGCGACACTCGAACGCGTATTACGGGAGCGGAACCATGGCAACCATGGATGACTGGATCGCATGGGAATCGGCCAAGCGGCTGCGAAGCTGGGACCCGGCCGAGCAATGGCAAGTGTTGCAGCAGACGATCACCTGGGCTGAACGGCAGGCTACTGTACGGCGCAACACGCCGACTGCCTGCCTGCGCGAACAGCGGCACAAGCTGTGCCAGATGCGTACCCGCCAAGCAGACCAGGAACTGGAGCCTGACGCCAACACGTGAGATACGCCGAACGAGAAGGAACGGGACAGCGGAACGGGGAACGGAAACGGGGACAGCCAGCTTTGTGAACGGGGACAGCCAGCTTTGCGGGGAACGTGAACGGAACGGGGGACAGCCAGCTTTTGATGGCTGCGCGGCGAAGGCTGGCGTGGTTGCCACATC
>REEF01000255.1 GCA_007695205.1 Planctomycetaceae bacterium | reverse complement strand
CAGTGACGTAGCCGTCCTCCTTCGTCTTTTTGCGTCCGTGCCACCAATCGTGTTCATTCGATTGGCTTAGGTGACTGTAGAAATCGATATTGCCACTGTGATGGCCGATAAACCTGTCGAAGCCGTGGTTTTGAGGGTGATAATCCTCCGAATTGCGCACGTAGCCCTGGTGCCATTTGCCGAACAGCGCCGTGGCGTAACCCGCCGACTTCAGACGTTCGGCAAAGGTCACTTCCGACTTCTGCAATCCCTTGAGGTGTTCGGGATGATTGGGATCCGCAACGATCACCGCTTCAATTCCGGCGCGCTGTTGATAACGCCCGGTCAATAGTCCGGTTCTGGTCGGTGAGCAGACGTTGCCCGACGAATGGAAATCGGTCAGCCGCATTCCCTCGGCTGCCAAACGATCGATTTCGGGTGTTTTGAAATATGGGTTGCCGAAACAACCCACGCCCTCATACCCCATATCATCCACCATGATGATGACGAAGTTGGGACGCTCGTCGGCTTGGGCCAGCGATGCCATGAAAAAGATTAATAAACTGAGTAGTCGGTTCATGGTCTCCTCTCTACTTCTTAAAGATGTCCGGGCTTGGGAATCGCTCTTCGATTCCTTCGATGTATTCCTCGCGTGGCACGGGGCTTTCGGGCCAGCTCATGGGACGTATGCGGATCATGCGACCGGCGCGGAAGCCCTCGAGGACCATGCCCACCTTCACCCGGATCTGTACGCCGCTGCTGCCGGCCGGAAGCTCGCCATCGAGTCTTCGGACGTCCAGGATCGTGCCTTGAATGGCCGTGTGGTGCTGGCCGATGTTTCCGATCCCATGCTTCAGGTTTGTCTCCACCGGTGACATCTGTCCCTGGATGCCCTTTGTGAAGTCGGCATAGAGCGATTCGTCCATGCCACCGACTAATGTTGCGATCACGGTAGCTTGACCAGCTTTGCCGTATTCGACTTTGTCAACCTGTGCGGGCATCCAACGCGTGCGGATCAGCGTCTTGTGCTCTTCGGTCTGTTGCATGGCAGCACGCTGGATCGACTCCTCGTCCAACCAAATGTCGCTGATGTGCCAGCGGTTAAAGACGCCATCTTTTTGAGAGAACCGTGTGCCGAACGTGGGTTTCCATCGCAAACCCAGCAGCACGGGTTGGTCGTCAAACGTCTTCTTGCCATCCGCCGGCCAGACGCCCTCGTCGATCAGATCCTGAAGCAGGAGAGACTCGCGGCCGCGCCAGATGCGGGTGGCGGCATCGACACTCATGGTTTCCGGCTTATTCTTGTCGGCCTGTTCGCCCTTGGGTTCGCGACGGGCAGTGACCAGCCACAGATCGGTGTTGTGTTCGAGCTTTCGTACCACCTCCTGCAACTTCCAGGCTAGGCCCTCACGCAGGCAGAAGCTGGGTTCGTCTTCGAGCAAGGCCGCGTGGTTCTCGGCGAAGTGAACCTGGAAACCGCCGAAACCGCCGCCGCTGCGGAGAGTGGGGACGGAGGAAAGCTCCGGTTCAGGCGGCAAGTAAAAACGACCGTGCAGGATCGTCCCAAGCGGGATGTCCCGCAGGTCGGCCGGTGCCCCTTGATAACGAACCATCCCGTAGGGCAGCATTGCAAACGGGGTTGCGGCCTGTTCGTAGAAGGCTGCCTTGCCCCGGGTGCGGAGACTTCCGCGACGGTTCGCATGGTCGACGAAGGTGAGTTCACCAGTGTAGGATTTGGCCTTGTCCGCCGGCGGAAATTTACCTGGTTCTGGGCGAAACGGTTCGTCTGCTACGGCGGTTGTCGTTGTCAACAGCAAGAGCGACAGGCAAAAAGCTGCGTTCAACGTAAACGTTAATGTCTGACAAGAATGCATGGTGGATGCCGGTTATCGGTTCGTCGTTAGCGGTTAGCGGCCGCTGGCTAAAAGCTACTCGCTAAAGATGTCCGCACTCGGGAATCGGTCTTCGATTCCTTTGATGAATTCCTCTCGCGGAACCGGTGGTTCGGGCCAGCTCATGGGTCGGATGCGGACGACACCACCCGCACGAAAGCCTTCCAGGACCATGCCCACCTTCATCTGGATTTGAATTCCGCTACTCCCAGGCGGCGTCTCTCCGTCGAGCTTCCTGACGTCTACGACAGGACCCTCGATCGGCGTTTGAATCTTGCTATGATCACCGACCCCTCGCTTCAGGTTCGCCGCCGCCGGCGACATTTGCCCGCGGATGCCCTGCTTGAAGTCGTCGTACAGCGATTCGTCCATGCCGCCGAACAAAGTGGCGGTCACCGTAGCTCGGCCGGATTTTCCATACTCGACCTGATCGACCAGTGCGGGCATCCAACGAGTGCGGATCAATGTTTTGTGCTCTTCGGCCTGTTGCCGACTGGCGAGCGCGATCGACGCCTCGTCCAGCCAGATGTCGCTAATGTGCCAGCGGTTGAACACGCCGTCTTGCTGCCCGAACCGGGCTCCATACGTGGGCTTCCATCGCAGTCCCAGTAGGACCGTCTGGCCAGCGAACGATTGCTTTCCTTTCTCCGGCCACGCTCCCTCGTCGATCAGGTCCTGGATTAGGAGCCTCTCACGGCCGCGCCAGATGCGGGTGGCGGCATCGACGGTCATCGTTTCTGCTTTACCCCGGCCAGGTTTCCCGTCCTTGGGTTCACGGCGGGCGACAAGCAGCCACTGGTCGTTGTTGCGTCTGTCGTCCCATTCCACCTCCTGAAGCTTCCAGGCCAGGCCCTCGCGCCGGCACAAACTGGGCTCGTCTTCCAGCAGGACGGCGTGGTTCTCCGCAAAGTGAATCTGGAAAGCGCGGCTGTGGAAGGTCGGCACAGAGGAAAGCTGCGGTTCCGGCGGCAAGTAGAAACGACCGTGCAGGATCGTCCCCAGCGGGATGTCCCGAAGATCCGCCGGCGCGCCGTGATAGCGGACCGTGGCGTAGGGCAGCAGGGCGAAGGGCGTTGCGGCCTGCTCATGGAAGGCCCCTTTCCCCTGAATGCGGAGACTGCCACGCCGGTTGGCATGGTCGACGAAGGTGAGTTCACCAGTGTAGGTCTTCGCCTTTTCTGCTAAGGGGAACTTCCCAGGTTCGGGCCGGTAGGGTTCGTCTGCGCGTACCGGAACCCATGAGCCCAATAGGAGAATTAGGCACTGAGTTGCAATTGTCTTACAACCGTAATTCATCGAACGCAGCATATTGTTCGTGCTCTTCAGTTACTCGTATTTACAACTGTTTTCAAACTCCAGCAGATTCAGGGAGGCCAACAGATTGAAATAGATTCTTGTGTTCTATTGGCTAGTTCATTCCGAAAAATCTGCTGGCCTCCGTGAATCTGCTGGATGTCAAATCCTCATGCTTACAGTCAAAGTTCAACCGCCTTATTACTATCGCCGAACTGATCGGTCTCGACGCCCATGCGTTGAGCCATCATCAGCAGCAGGTTGCTCACGTGCGCATCTGGATTCGCTGGGCGACTGCTGACTTGCATGTACTCTTTGGGATTATCGAGCTTGTAACCGTCGAAGTGACCTTCGTTAAAGTCAAGATGGCGGCCGTGCCGGACTCCCATCGCCGAACCACCGGCAAGCACCATCGGTAGGTTGGCGTTGCCGTGGCTCTGGCCGTACGACATGCCGCTGCCCATTAGAGCCATGGTTGAGTCCAAAAGCGGCGCACCATTGACGTCTTTGGTTTCAGCCAGGCGTTTGAGGAAGTAGCCATATTGCTCAAACGCAAACGTGTCGTACTGAGTCAGTTTCTCCATCATCACGGGATCGCCACCGTGATGGCTGAGATTGTGGCGGCCTTCCGTAATACCAATCTCTGGGATCGGAATCGCCGATACCTCCGTGCCCATACTGTAGGTGGCCACGCGGGTCACATCCGTCTGGAAGGCCAGCACGATCAAGTCGTAAACCGTGCGGAAATAGTCGCCCGCCTGCGTTTGGGGAATGTCGCGATTGGTGCGTTTGCGATCGGCTTCGGAAATCTCGGGCAACGGTGTATCGAGCCACTCATCGGCTCGACGCGTTCGGATCTCGGCTTCGCGCACGGAGCTGAGGTACTGGTCCATGCGGCCTCGATCTGCCGACCCCATCTTTTCCTGAAGTTTGCGAACCTCTTCGAGGTTGGCGTCCAGCACACTTCCCTTCAGGCCGAGGGCTTCCCGCTGAGCCTTGATGCCACCCTTGGGCTGCTCGAACAACGACGCGAAGATCTCACTGCAACGACGAAGCGGCGGCAAGTTCACACCATCGGCGGTCCAGGCCAGAGACGCTCCATTGATGGAGATTTCCATGGAAGGGTAACGCGTGTGCTCCCCCGTGACCTGGGCGATTCTTTGATCGACCGAAATCGTGTTGCCGGTCGCAGAGCCGAGCTGTCCGGCGGTCAGCCAAACCTTGATGCAATCGTGAGCTTTCCCGAGCCCTCCCGGATGATGCAGACCGCTCATCGGCGTGATGACATCGCGGTATTTCTCTAGCGGTTTAAGCGCTCGGGAGAATTCATAACCGTCACCCGCCTGAGTGATCTGGTAGTTGGGAGAGTGGACACCGTTGGCAAGGTAGATGAAAGCGCTTCGGCGCGGCGCAGTCTCAGGCTCGGCTGCTCGCAGCGGAGTCATGCATTCCAGCATCGGAAGCGAAATGCAGGTACCCAACGCACGAAGCGTGTGACGACGGTTGATCAGCCAGGATTGGGATAGGAAGTTCATGAGTCTTGGTTCTCAGAAAAATTCAGTTTGTGTAAGACGGAGTTTCCAGCAGATTCAAGGAGGCCAACAGATTTCAGTACGAGCTAATCTGCTGGCCTCCCTGAATCTGCTGGTGATATTTCATCGTTTGCTCATCAAATCTGACAATGCCACGGCGCGAATAATTTCCTTCACGCCATAGTGATTCTCTCTTGCTTTTTGGACAATCAAATCGACATTATCCGCATCATCGATGGTGAGCACGCGGCGGAGGGCGTAGGTACTTGTGTGTTCGATGAATGCTCGCAGGAACGCATCACGGTCTTCTAGCAACAACTGTTTGAATTCATGGACGTCGCGAAAAGCGCGTCCGTCGGGCATCACGCCGGAGGCATCGACTAGCGGATCTTCTCCGCGGCCTGTCGGGATTCGCTCCCGAGTCCGCCACTGACCGATCGCATCGTACTGCTCCAGCGCGAGTCCCAGCGGATCGATGTTGCGATGGCAGGCAGCGCAGCTATCGCTCTTGGCATGAACTTCAATTCGTTGGCGGATCGTCACCTTTTCGCCTTCCGGCGGGATCGGCTCGATCGGATTGACGTTTGCCGGAGGCGGCGGCGGAGTCTTGTTGAAAATCGCTTCGCTGACCCACACGCCGCGATCGACCGGACGATGACGGGTTCCATCGGAAGTCATTCCTAGAATCGCGCCCATCGTCAGCAGGCCGCCTCGGTTGTCCTCCGACTTCAAGGCAACTCGCTCAAAGTTCGCACTCTTCGGCTCTGCGATGCCGTAGAAGTCGCTGATTCGATGATTAGCGATGGTCCATTCGGACGCGAGAAAATCGTCGATGGGCAGATCATTAGTGAACATCTCGCGGAAGAATTCGATCGGTTCTTCCCTCAGGCTTTTCTCGAGCCAATCGTCGTAGCTTGGATAGAGATTTCTGTTGGGCGAGAACACTCCAAGACGATGCAGTTGTAACCACTGCCTCGGAAAATCTTCGAGGAAGCGGTTGATCTTGTCATCGGTCAACATCCTGTCGACTACTTGCTCCAGACGCTCGCCGCTCAATTCACTCGCACTTGCGGCGGCAAGCAAATCATCGTCAGGCATCGAACTCCAGAGGAAATACGACAACCGCGATGCGAGTTCCCAATCGCTCAAATGATCCCGGGGCTGGAGATCTCCTTCGACCAGATAAATGAAGTGCCGTGAAGTCAGCACGCCCAGCATTGCGGCGCGGAACGCTTCGGGAATCGACTTGCCGGCGTTACGTTGAGAATGGAAAGCAGCGAGATAACCTTGCAATTCATCCCGATCGACTGCACGCCGCCAAGCACGTGCGGCGAACCGCTGCAGATGCTCTTCCACCACTTCGTTCGTCGCATCGCCGGGTGGCAACACGTCTTCGCGACGAGAACGTTCTGCTTCCGATTGAAGCGGCCCTTCCCATTCGATCCAGTCGACAATGACGACGGGAAAGAGCGAGTTGCCTTGATCGTCGAACATCTGCGGGGCATTCAGGTTCAGGAGTCGCGTCTCGCTGGTGTGGGTGAAGATATAGTCGGAACTGGAGCCGACCGCGCGATTGAATCTTCCACCTCGACTGTTGCCATTGATACCCGTGGTGGAGACCACATCGAAGTGCAGAGTGATCGGCATTTCCAAGAATACTTCGGCTTTGTAGATCTCTGGGCTGTCCTCTGCTGCGGTCACGTCAAATTCGAGCACGCTGTCAAGGACACCGGAAAATTTGGCTTCCGGTAACGTGCCGATCCGCAAATGCGGTACCTGCCCGCCGGACGGACGCAGCCCGCTCGCCTGGAAACGGACGCGATAGAGACCACTTTGAGGCGGGACTCCGGCGCCTAACCAGCTCGGCGAAAGCGCAGTATGTCGGGTCTCGTGCCGGAACGGTAAACCTGGATCGATCAGGTAACGCAGCGGCCGCTCAATGCCGAGACGCTTCAACCACTGCCGCTGCTCCTCTCCACCGCGATAGCGAATCTCTGCGGCGGTCCTACGAGTTTGAAGCGTCGTCACCGGTTCCGCCGGGAATGCGCGGTCTAGAATCGTTTGGGCTGCTCGGTAGTAGCGATCCATGTGCGAGACGGAAAGGGACAGCTCCGAACCGATGCGTTCGTAGCCGTGCCACAGTTGATCTTCATTCAGTTCACCCGGCGCGGTCGGATCATAACGCACGCCAAGCAGATCGTAGACGGTGTTCTCATACTCTTTGCGACTTAAACGATAATGCGCTACGGAAGGCCGGGCCGCCATGCGAGCAGCTTTTCCCTCACGAATAAGAGCGTCAAGTTCCGTCACAAACGATCCGATCTCATCCTTCGCTGGTCGGGGCTCACCTTCAGGAGGCATGTCCCCAGCATTCACTCGCTCGATCAATTCCGCCCACTGATGCGCATCACCACCAGTCGCGAAATCTCGCGAGAGCTGATCGATACGAAGCTCGCTTTCCTGGTGCTCTGGCCCGTGGCAGGCGATACAGTACTGGTTAACGAACGCCTCAAACGATTCCGCACCAGATGCGAAATTGACCGCACAAAGCGATGCGAGCAACGCGAAACTAGACCGGGTAATGCTTTGCCAATTGGACATAGTTGATGAGGAATTGAATCATGGGTGGGATGTGTTGGGGTGGAATTTCGGCTGCAGACTGATTGCTGTCGAAAGATGTAGGGCGAAAGATGTAGGGCGAAAGATGTAGGGCGAAAGATGTAGGGCGAAAAATGGGGAACGGAGATTTTTCGCCCTACATTTTTCGACAGCGACTACAGCCTTTGTTTATTGTCTTCGATAATCGTTTGCTTCTTTTGTCCTGCGTGACTTGCGAATCAGTTCGTGTCCCACTAGATTATCTGACAATCGGGCCGATGTCAAGTGATGGCGTGCTGGATAAACTCGACGTCATCGTAAAGAGCAACTTATGGTTGATCTGCGGGTAGACGTGCAACTTCCACCGCTGGTCGCGAACCGATCGTATCTTGTCTTGGAAGGCCAGGAACAGCGAATCACGCACTTACCTGATGTAGTGGGATTAGCCAGAATTGCGGTAATATAAATTTTATTATGTGGAATACCACAACAAAAAAA
>REEF01000847.1 GCA_007695205.1 Planctomycetaceae bacterium | reverse complement strand
CAAACGCCGTTCGACCGCATTGACGCTCGTCCGCACGATCCAATTGCCGGAAAACGTCCAGTGGTGCAGCGCTGTGTCCGCAGAAAACGTGTTCTACGCGGCCGGATACGGCGACAACGAGCTGGTGGTCGTCCAGGGATTCTGGAACGGGGACGTGCGGCAACCGAGCGGCAGTCCTTGGCGCTACGCCGCCGCCCGGCGACCACCGATTCTGCTGGCCTGCGGCGGGGATCGGCAGCCGGTCCTCATACGTCAGCTTCCACCCGGACTGGATCTTCCCTGGCGGCGGTTTCCGCCGACCGACGAACTGCCATTTTCCATCAAGGTGGGGACGCCGCCGTGGTTGTCGGCACGAGCCGTCGCCATGCAAAGTACGGCGGGCGGACAGGCAAGTCTGGCACGTGAGTTAATCGGGCTGACGCTCAGCAGCTACAACTCAGGCGACGAGCTGCTCGGCTCGCGTTCTCTGGCCTGGTCGGAGATCTGGCCGGACGGCGACGGAACCTACGACTTTCCCATGCTGCATTCGGTACCTTTCCACGTGCGCGAAGACGTCTGTCTGGGCCTGGAAGACCGGCTGATCCTCTGGCGGCCGCCGGCGCGCACCAAAGTGGTCGATGTCGGCGGCACGATCCTGGGCTTGCACCGTTCCGCACGACACAGCCGGTCGCGCGTGGCCGTGGCCTTGGAGCGCGGAGCGTTGCTATACCGGGACGAGTCTCAAGAACATGTGGCACCGTTTGCCGAAGATCTGGATAAGCCCGTGCTGCGATTCGTAGGCGGCTGGCTTGTCGTCGCCGCAGCACACCAGTGCCGCGTCTACCGCACGGCGGAAGACTATCAGATCCACTGCGAAGCCAGCCTTTCCCACGGTCACGCACGCCCGATCGCCATACTGGCCACCGACCAGAACGATCGATTTGCCGTCGTTGCACAAGACGGGATCGTGGCGATCTACCAAGCCAACGAGCGGTGAGTGATGCCAACCGATGGTTCAGGGGCAAGCAACGGGAACTCCAAAGGTGGGTTAGGGGAATAGGGCAAGCGAATTGCGGGCAAGGGAATGGGGGGCAGGGGAATGGGGGGCAGGAACGGCATGCGATCCATCATTCCTTTGCCCCAAATTCGCTTGCCCAGCAAAAAAGCCTACTTCGTCGGCAGCGATGGGATCTTTCGCCGCCGGAAAGATGCCTGTAGTTTTTTGGGTTGGTATGTCGGGTAATTCAAACGCTTTTCGAGTAGACAGGTAGCGGAAGCTTGGCGTCGGGGCCAGCGGGGTTTGCGAACATCGTCAATCTGTACAGGGAGATCCCATCATGAGTCCATTGTTTACCGTGTTGGAGCCTTCTCGTCGGCGAAGGCGGAAGCGGTCGAAGCCGGGACGTGGGGGCCGATCACGGCGTCGGTTGGGATGCGAGCGGCTGGAGTCGCGTATGTTGCTGGACGCACTGGGGGTGCTTCCTGATCTGCTGAGCGGAACGATCTCGACGCATGACGATGTGCACGAGACGAGCGTTTCGTTGACGGGCGGCCGGACTTTGACCATCAATCCCCTTTCGGGAAGTACTCCCGACCGGCAACAAGCGCCGGCGGTGGAACTGCTCAACGCCGCGGCGGAATTCCTGACGGGCAGCTACGATGGGCGCCGGTTCCAGGTCATGGTACCGGCCAGCGGCGACTATCAGGTGCGGGTCAGTAGTGCCCATGAGCAGCGGGTGTTCCTGGGCGATTACAACATCTCGCTGAACGAATCGCCCTTCGTGGGCACGATGGAGGTCGAGCCGAACGACGATTTCGCCAGCGGCCTGCAACTGCAAACTCCGGCTCAGTTCGGTGGCAGCCTGAGCAGCCCTGCCGACGTTGACTATTTCCGATTCACGGCCAAGGCGGACCAGGTGGTGGCGGTGAAGCTGGCGAACCTGCCCGCGGGCAATCCGGCGGTGCGGTTGTACGATCCGGACGGGCAATTGCTGGCTTCGGGGTTGGACGGCAACGGCCTGGCGGCCCGGACGCCGGTGGCGGGGACGTACGGGCTGTCGATCGCGGCTGACAACAGTCACGGAACGGTTACCGGCGAGTACTACGGCAGCCTGGTGGTCGGCTCGCAGGGCGTCCTCGAAGACAGCTCGGGGGCTTGGCTCCCACGGGCAGTGTCGATGGAGCCGATGACGAGTGCGGGATCGGTCAGGGCCGCGGGTACGTTGTCAGCCATGGACGAGGTGGACTTGTTCCGCGTCGATTTGACCGCCGGGGAGATCTACCGATTCGGCTTGGACGGTTCGTCGGGCGGGCTTGGTATACAGGACCGCACGATCGGGCTCTACAACGAGTTCGGTCAGATGCTGGTCTACTCGAACACCGGTAGTCTGCAGACTACGGTCGCCCAGATCGGATCGGGGCCTTACATCCTGATGGTCAGCGCCCGGACACCGCTGGGGCTTGGCGGATACAGCGTGACCGCATCGAGCATCGGCCGATTCCCCCAGCAGCGCGACGTACCGCTGTACTATTTCGATTTCACGGGCATGGGTACTTACTGGGGCTACGACGCGGGATCTTACGACCGGCCGGACGTCATCCCGCAGATCATGGCCGGATTCCACAGCACTTACGGCGTTTTCGATATCGACATGACCCTGACGCCTCCTGCGGCGGGAAGCGAATTCGTGACCGTCGCGGTCGGTACTTTTCCGGAGATGGGTTGGGGCGGGTTGGGTGCAGGTATGCAAGGCAACCGGCGGGTATCCGGGACGGCGATCAACAAGGTCTGGGACCAGGAAAAATGGAGCCGCGTGGTCGACGTCGATTGGGCGTTTGGAGTCATCAAGCACGAAACCGGTCATGCCACGGGATACCTGCCTCACATACGGCACGTCCGCGGCTTCATGGCGGGCGGCGGGCAACTCTTTCCGGTCCGGCAGGCATTCGCCGAAGGCGGTGCCGACGGACTGCCCAGCCGGTACGTCTATCGCGAGCGGGATTTTCTGGATTGGGTCACGCAGGCGGGCCGGATCGGCAACGAATCGGAGCCCAACGGAACGCTGGACACCGCACAGGATCTGACCGCTTGGCTGGCCGAAATGAGTGCTGACGGCGATCCCCGCAACGACCGGGTAGTAGTTCACGGGCGCATCGACGGTCCGGACGACGTGGACATCTACCGGTTGGATGTGGCTGCGGCAGAAAAGTTTGCTTTGGACGTGGATTCCGCCGAGTTCCAGTATCCGTTGGACGCCGTGCTGCGCATCCTGGACGCCTCGGGGCAGGAACTGGCCCGATCGGACAGCGGCGTGGACGGCCAGACGGGGATCGCTTCGGTGGACCCGTACCTGATCTACCAGTTTCCGCAGGCCGGGACCTATTATCTGGAACTGAGCGCCGCACGCGGCACGTTCGGGCCGTACCGCTTCAAGGTCACTCCCCAGCGCGCGTGGAACCCCGACGGGCCGCGGGTGTATGCTTCCTGGCCCGACGGAGGTGCCGAAATCGAATCGACCCGGCAACTGATCTTCTGGTTCGACAGCCAGCTCGATCCGGCCACGCTCACCGCTGAAAATATCGAGATCCTCGGCGCCGATTCGGGACCGCTCGCAGGCACCGCGTCCTTCGATCCGTTGTACAGCACGTTGGTCTGGCAGGCCGATGCCCCGTTGCCGCTCGACGATTACACCGTGACGTTCCGCAGCGGTTCCGACGGCATCCGAAACCCGCTCGGCACGCCGCTGGACGGCGAGACGCAGGGGATGCTGCTCTGGCCGGACCTCTCTGGAGACGGAATGCCGGGCGGCGACTTCGTGACTCGTTTCTCGGTCGTTGCCGACGCTCCACCGCCAGCCCGGGTCACCTCGGCTCACTACCAGCAGAACTACGCCAACCGCGACCGGATCAGGCTCGAATTCAGCCAGGCGATCGATGCATTGAGCGACGCGACGGCCCAGTTGGCGCTGCGCGGCACCGGGCCTGACGGCCTGTTCGATACGGTGGACGATACCTACCATCTGGTCGATGTAGCCTACGACAGTATCCCGAACACCGTCGCGCCCCAGTTGCTGGTCCATACGCGCGGCCGATTGGCGGTGGGCCAGTATCGTCTGGAGGGCTCGATCCGGGACGCGGTGGGCCGTCCGATACCGGTTCAGGAGACGGTTGCTGTGGGGCTGACAAGGAGCATGAGCGTTGTGCCGGGCGAATTCCTCTCGCAAACCCCGGACGGTCCCCCCGGCTTGATCGGAAGCTACTTCAACCGCAGCCTCCGTGACGAACCGGCGCCAGTGGATTGGCGGCAGACGCATCCGGTCGCCGGTACGCGGGTCGACACGAAGCTGGATTTCGTCACCGCGACGTGGGGCAGTCGGGACGAGGTGGGGATCACCGGCGGTCCGTCCGATGCGAACTGGGATGAATTCTCCGTCCAGTGGGACGGGTACATCACGATCCCCGTATCCGGGACGCGGCTGGCCACGCGCAGCGACGACGGCAGCCGGATGTGGATCGATATCAACGGCGACGGACAGTTCGATCCTTCCGAGTTGGTCGACAACAACTGGGGCCACGGCCAGTGGACCACGACCGGTCCTTGGTCGCCGCAGTTGCCGGCGGGAACCCATCGCGTGCGGATTCAGTACGAAGAGGGCGGAGGCGCGAACGACATGATCTTGCTCTGGGAGACCATTCACGAGTCCGTCCAACCCGGCCAGGTCTACCGGCCTCCGAACGTGGTCGCGTTGAACGTGCAACCGGGTGCTGCGCTCAGCACGATTGTGGATCGGCTGGACATCACCTTCAGTTCCCCGATCGACCCGGCGTCGCTGCGGACCGATACCATCCGATTGCGTTACTCGCCCGACCCCACCTTTTTCAACGAAACCGATGTACTCGTCCCGGACGCCGACGGCATCATCGCCTGGGACCCGGTGCACAACCGGGCCACCTTCCAGCCGCAGGTCCCGTTGGTTCCCGGCTACTATCTCCTGGAACTGGACGGAGGCACCGGCGGGATCGTCAGTCCAATGGGTCTGGCCCTGGATGGCGAATACCTCGATTCCCATGTCCAAGGCAACACGCTCGCTTCGCATTGGCAATTCAGCCCGTCCGGCGACGGGATTCCCGGCGGCGACTATCGAGCGTTCTTCCAGGTCTTGGCCGTGCACCGTCCCTGGCACAACCCCGTGCTGCCGGGCGACGTTGACGGCAACGGCACCGTCACCCCGCTGGACGTATTGATGATAATCAATCACATCAACCAGTTCGGCAGCACGGAAGTCCCCAGCGACGTGGCGGCCGGACCCCCGTACTACGACGTGACGGGCGACAATCGAGTCGCCCCGCAAGACGTCTTATGGGTGATCAACCATATCAACGCCCGCACCAGGGACACCGTCATCGCGGCCGAAGGCGAAGCTGCGGTCGCCACCGGTTTGCGACATGATATTTGGACCTCAGACAACCCATGGCCAAGCGCGAATCCCATCACTCCCGCTACGGTCCCTGATCCCGCCGATATTGTCACGCGCGACGCGGTCTTCGCCACCGGCTATCCGTCACCAGCCCGTGATCCGAGCACCATGCCCATCGACCGCGCCCACCCCCAACCCGGGCCAAATGCCACCGATCGACAGTTCACGACCGCCGCAGACGAAACCCCCTTCACAGATCTATGGGACGAAATGTTGCCGAATCGGCTCGAGGACATACTCGCCTAGTGCCAATCCAGTGAGAGATGCTTTCAAGCGTGGGGCAAGCGAATTGCGGGCAAGGGAATGAAACGCGTGAGAATCAAACGATCGTACATTCCTTTGCCCCAAATTCGCTTGCCCTGAGAAGCTTTCCTCGCCGAGCCCAACCGCGAACCTTTCGGGACCGGTGCTTGTCACTTCTGTCATACGCGGTGGTGATGACAACTGGAGAGGCAGCGGAACCATCGAGAGCTTGAAGAAGGGATGACCATGAAGTTAGCCGAAGCGTTGATGTTGCGTTCGGATGCGAAGCAGAAGCTGGCATCGTTGTACGAGCGCATCAAAGAGAATGCGATCGTCCAGCAGGGCGACGCGCCGCACGAGGATCCGGCCGAGCTGCTGACCGAGGCGGCCGGTGTGGTGGACCAGATCGAGAGTCTGGTGATCCGGATCAACCGTGCCAATCTGGAGAACCGGCTTGCCGACGGCCAGACACTGATGGAAGCGATCGCTGCCCGCGATAGCCTGACCAAACAACACGCCTTGCTGCATGCAGCGATCGAAGGCACGAAGCGGGAACCGGACCGGTGGAACGCCCGCGAGATCAAGTGGGTCGCCACCGTCGACGTGGCCAAGCTGCAGAAGCAGTCGGACGATCTGTCGAAGCAGATCCGAGAACTGAACGCGACGATCCAGCAAGCGAACTGGAACGTGGAATTCGCGTAGAGAGCGTAACAAGAATGGCCTTGGAGACCTTCGATCGGCGGTTTCGGCGGGGTCAGAGACCCGCGCCCAACAGGGGGGCGGGTTTTCACGTGAGCGGCAAGGCGCTAGCCTCCGTTTTTCCGGCCGCTACGGAAACGGTGGCTAGCGCCATTCCGCTCAGTGATTTCTTTGCCGATCCTTGGCAATGGTCGAAAAACAGTTCTTGAGGAAGTCCCGGACGAGTACCAAACCTCCAGCTCGGGCTCAAGGCGTCGCCGAGATTTCGAGCTTACAGAAAACGCGGTGGGCAGCAAAAACACGTCACCCAATTGCCCATCACCCGTCACGTTTGATGACTTTGACCAATCCGTTCTTCACCACTGGGTGCTGACGGGACTTCCCTCTTTTTTTCCGTGGCCGCGGTCAACCAAATTACCGTGTCTGGCGTCTGGCCATGGATGCGGCGAGGCTTGCTGATCGTCGTAGACCGAAGGGACTTGCCGCAGGAATGTCGGGCAGTTAGACTTTTTTGCGAGTAGAGACTCAGGTGGATCGACGGGAATTCGCGTTGCGTCCACCGACCCTGTGTGTGTTTTCGCCCCGGACGTGGCGTGCGGCCGCAACCAAAGTAGGTTGGGTCTCCGACCCGACCCGAGCCGACCCGAGCCGACCCGAGCCGGTCGGGACAGAGTCCCAACCTACGAAGATGCTCCAATGGCAGAGAGACGCGGGCGGGACTAAGACCAAGACTCTTGCTACAGACTCAAACCGAACGTCGCGGGGCGACTCGAACTCCGCCGTTTTTTGCGCAAAGATCCCGGTCCAATTCCGGGCGCCCGGTGCCGATGCTTTTTCTTGAGCGTGGTCCGTCGGCGATGATCAAGCCGACCGGCTGGGTTCAACTCCCGGAACTGCAACTTCCGACGGCCGACCGGAACAGGCGAACACTGATCTGCGCAGCTATCGACAGGTTTCATGGCATTTCAACTCGAAACAGAAAGGGGGCGGGAGTCGTTTTCAAAGAACACGTCTTCCTTGTGGTTGGTCGTCACCCGAAAACGACTCCCGACCCCGTTTGGTTGTGGCCCGGCCGCGCTAAGCTAATGGACACTGATGAAAGCCACGAGTCATGCAGCACCTGATCATCGGCGATATCCACGGCTGTTTCGACGAGCTGCAGGATCTGCTGCAGGCGGCGGGGCTGGCCTCGGACGACCAGATCATCGCCTTGGGCGACATCGTGGACCGGGGCCCGGATTGCCAAGTCGAGAATCTGCGCAGCGTCGAGAAGCGATACTGGAGATAAGTGCCCCTCGCGGTTTCTTTGTTACAATCATCCTATGAACGAGATGCCAATTCGCCAGATCCGCCATGGTCACCCGCATCCTGAGCATCCCGGTTTTTCTGATCGTACTTCCGGTGTAC
>REEF01000450.1 GCA_007695205.1 Planctomycetaceae bacterium | reverse complement strand
CGACTCCCGACCCCGCCCGCGTCCCCATGCAAGGCTACCTTCAATGACAAGAAACCTCTGGCCGGGTGCTTATCGAGCTGTTACGAGCCGGCTTCTCCTTCTACCGCCGATACGCCCGCCGGGTTCTTTCCTTCGGAAACTGGGCGGGCGGATCGAGATCCCGGCCACGGGACGCTGCGACCGGTCTGCTTCATCCGCTGCAGTTCTTTCTTCAGGCGCTCGACCATTTCCGGATGCTCGAAGTACAGATTCTGCCGCTCGCCGGGATCGCGTTCGAGATGATAGAGTTGTCCGGGCGCTTCCGGAAGGCTGTCCGGCAGGGCGAATCCCTTCGCTCCCCAGTGGCCATCCACCTCGTAGTTGTTGCCACCGGAGCCTCGATGATCGAGATACTTCCATGGACCGAAACGAACGGAAAACCCTCGGATCGACTCTTGCAGGGTGTACGTGCGCAGGGGCTCGGATTCCGCCTGCCGACCGGTGAGCAACGGCAGCAGGCTGACGCTGTCCTCCCCTGCGTCCTCCGGTAGCTCGCGGCCGATGATTTCGGCGACGGTCGCCATCAGGTCCGTCAGGCTGACGGTCTGCGCCGTCTCACGCCCCGGTTCCACGACTCCGGGCCAGCGCACGATCAGCGGGATGCGATGCCCGCCCTCCCAGTTGTCGCGTTTCACGCCGCGCCAAGGGCGGGCGCCGTCATGATCATAGGTTGCGCGCATGTGCTGGACGGTGGGAAGTTCGGGTCCGTTGTCGCTGGTCACGATCACGAGGGTGCGGTCCGCCACGTGAAGTTCGTCGAGCGTTTCCATCAGGCGGCCGACGACCGCGTCGAACTGGAAAATGAAGTCGCCATGCGGCCCCGCGTCCGTCTTGCCCTGGAATTCCGGGGCCGGAAACGAAGGCAGATGAACGGCTTGGCAGGAGTGAAACAGAAAGAACGGCTGACCGGGGTTCTCCCTCACATGCTCTTCCAGGAACTGTTGGCTCTTGCGCAGGAACACCTCGTCCACCTGCTCGAGGTCGAAGTCCGGGGCGATCAGGCCCGCTCGGCAGTCGAGTGCGTAGAAGTGGTCCGGCAGCTTGGACTTGTCGATCAATCCGGTGGGCGGCACCGGGATGCGGTCGCCCTCCATGTAGGCGTACAGCCAATCGGTGGTCGGGCACGACACGGTGCCGAAGAAACGGGCGAAGCCACGGTGGACAGGACCGTCGGGCACGGGTCGCGAGTAGTCGATGCGCCGTACGGCTGCGAGGCCGTTCTCGATGATGGGCTCGCCCTCGGCGTCGAAGAAGGTCATGCCGACGTGCCATTTCCCGAACAGCGCGGTGGCGTAGCCCCTGTCGGCGAGCATGCCGGGCAAGGTCAGTCGCCCGGCTTCGATCATGCAGGGTCCGCCCACGCCGTCGAAGACGCCGCGGAATCCGGTGCGAAACGCCATGCGCCCGGTAAGGATGCCGTAGCGCGTCGGCGTGCAGACGGTGGACGGGCTGTGGGCGTCCGTGAAACGCAGCCCCTGAACCGCAAGTCGGTCGATGCGGGGCGTCGGCACCTTCGACTCGGTATTGTAACAGGCGAGGTCACCGTAGCCGAGGTCGTCGGCGAGGATCAGGATGATGTTGGGGCGGTCTGGCAGCGAAAGTACGTTGGGCTCCGCGCGGGCCACCACCAACGCGAGAAAGAGGATACCGAAAAAAAAGAAGGAGCAGGTTGGTTTCAAAAGGCGCATACGATGATTCTCCGTCATGGACCGGGAGTCAGGAAACTGATTGGAAGATAAACCCCCGACCGGTGAGCTTGGGGCTCGCGAGGCGTGGGCATCAAGGCGCCGGTTTCCTGGAGCCAGCGGCCGAGTTGTTGATCGAGTTTCGCAGCCAGTTCCGGCTTCTCGGCGGCAAGGTTCCTCGTTTCGCCCACGTCGTCGACCAGGTCGTACATTTCGACCGAAGCGTCGTCGTAGCGGCGGATCAGCTTGTACCGGCCGGATCGGATCGCGCCGCCCGGACGGTTGGAGCGGTGCCAAGCGTAGTGCGGGTAGTGGAAGAAGAGCGGAGCGCGGTCCGGTCGGTTCCCTTCGAGGAGCGGGCGCAGCGAGGTGCCGTCGAGCGATTCGCCCGGACCGAGCGGGACGTTGGCCGCGTCCAGGATGGTCGCGGCAAGGTCCATGCTGACGACCGGCGTGTGGTCGACGGCACCGGGAGCGACCGGCCTGGCCGGCGCAACCACCTCCGGCCAGCGGATGATCAGCGGGACGCGGATCCCGCCTTCGTACAGATCCCCCTTGCCGCTGCGCAGCGGCCGGTTGTCGGTCGCGCCCTCCCAGCCGCCGTTGTCGCTGGTGAACAGGACCAGGGTCCTGGCCGCGAGGTCCAGTCGATCGATGGCTTCAAGCACCGTGCCGATCGCGCGGTCGGTGGCCTCGATCTGCGCCCCGTAGACCGGGTTCTTGAGGCCCGGCCCCTCCTTGCCGCGGTACCTGGCGACGAGTTCCTCCGGGGCCTCAAAAGGGTAGTGCGGGTTGTAGGTCCACAGGCAGACGAACATCGGCTTGTCGCGGTGGGCTGTCATGAAGGAGACCGTTTCCGCCGCGAGGCGGTCGGTCAAGTATTCGCCTTGCTTGCGGGGCCGGATGGCCGGGATGCGATACGGATCGAAATACGTGGGCGGGCCGCCCAGGCCGCAGCCGCCGACGTTGACGTCGAACCCCTGGTGCTCCGGCCAGAAGGCGGGGCCGCCCGCCGCCGGATCCTTTGGGTCCCCGTCCCCGGAAAGGTGCCACTTGCCAAAGAAGCCTGTCGCGTAGCCGGCCGCCTTCAGGCGATCCGCGAGTGTGATGGTTTCCAGCGGCAGGACATGTTCGGCAGCGGGCGGCTGCACCGGCCGATCCTTGGGCCAGAACGCCGGGCCATCCTTTCCGTGCTGCGTGATGCGAAGACGCGCCGGCGACTGACCCGTGATGATCGCCCCGCGGGTCGGCGAGCAGACGGGCGATGCGGAATAGGCGTCGGTGAAGCGGACCCCCTGCCGGGCAAGCCGGTCCAACGCGGGCGTCGTCAGACGCTCGTTCCCCTGGCAGCGAAGATCCCGCCATCCCATGTCGTCGGTCATCAGCAGCACGATGTTCACCGGCGGCGCGGCGGCCGAGCCGGCCGCTGCCAGCAGCAGCATGCTGAGAAAGGGTGTTGCCACGGTCATGGTACTCTCCTGTTTGCCCAATGTTTCGACGGCGTGCGAGGGACCGCGCCGTTCAGTCCCCACTCTTCAGCAGTTCCAGCATCGCCTCGCCGGCCGCGTGGCCAATGCGGGTAAACCAGATCGCGCTGCCGAAGTAGTGGTAGGGCCGGTCCGAGCCCACCTTTTGCCACTGCTCGAAATTGTCGCGCCATGTCGGGAACAGTTCCTCGGCCGCCTGGTCGACCAGCACGTCGGTGCGGAATGCCCGCACGTTCTCCTGGAACTCCGGCACGTCGTTCATCGACATCTGGGCCTCGCGAACGGCCAGCATGCCCCCGGTGGCCGGCGTCGAGCCGTTGTTGCCCGACGCGGCAATCACGAACGGCAGGTTCGGGGCGCCGAGATCCCGACGCACGTCGCGGATAAAGTGCTTCATGTTCGACGCGTACTCGTTCGGCGGGCTGGCAGGATCGTCGAGATCGCCGAAAAGATCGTTCCAGCCCTGGAACCAGAAGAACCCGGCCATTTCCAGCTTGTGGCCCGCCAACGCGGGGAACAGCGTCTCGTAGCTGTCGAACGTCTCCTTCACCTCCGCCAGCATGTTGCGGTAGGACGAGCCGTACACCGTCTTGATCTCGTCCATGGTCGGCAAGCGATCGTTCCTGTTCTGCTTCTCGTTGTTCGCCTTGACGCGCTTCTGAGCGTCGTCCAGTTCCTTCTGGAGTCTCTCCTCGCTCGGGTAGCCGGCCGAAGGCGAGCGGAAGAGCTTGAAGAGCGAATGGCCGCCCCAGGCCGCCTTGATCAGCAGGACTGGCTCGTCGAAGTGGTTGCCCATCATGGTGCCGAACTCCAACTCGGCCCCAGTGGCACCGGGTGATCCGAAGCCAATCGTCAGCCGGCCCTTGCGGCCGAGGAACTTGATGAACACATCGTCCCGGACGATCCACTCGCCGTCCTTGCGCAGATGCCTGAACAGGTCGGCCGTCTTCGGGTCCTCGGCCTGGTAGTTGAGCAGGGCGTTTCCGGCCTTGCCCTCCATGTTCGACTGGCCGGCAAGAATGAAGACCTTCACCGTCCCATCGGCCGCCTCGACGCCGACCGGCGAGCCGCACCATCCCATTGCCCATGCGGCACAGATTGTCAGAAACAGGAAACTGCGATGCTGGACCATGCTCTGCTCCTCGTTTCGCGTGGTTACGGACAGCAATCTAACTCCCGATCGGCGGGATGGCAATCACCCTGACGTTCGCCAGCTTGCCTTTTCCTGCCATTCTATTGGACACTTCGGTCTTCTGCCAGCCGATCAAGCCGCAGACGCTGGCCTCGGTCATTCAGCGACGAGAAGCTGCCCTTCGTCGGCAAGCGTGATGATGTCTGCACATTGATGTGTCGTCGAAATCTGCGGATTCCGGAAGCCCAACGATTCCACGATCTTGTTGTGCCACGTCTTTCCGTCTAGAATAGACGAACGAGAAATGCATGATGGCGAGGCGTGTTGCTCGACGCGGTTTAACACGGATCGAGGTTGTGGTGTTGCTGGCCGCAATCTCAATGGCGCTGCAAAGCTACCACGACGTGTTTCGGGTTTTTCCGATGGGAACGATGCATGCTGGCGATCCGCAGCGGCCGCGGATCGGGCCGTCCTGGTAGTACGCACCCGGCCAGGAGTTTCTTGTCAATTGAGGTAGCCTTGCATGGGGGACGCGGGCGGGGTCGGGAGTCAGCATGTCGAACACGATGATCGTGGCCGAACCGTCCGACTGGCAATTGGAGCTGCTGTTCAACATCAGCACCGTTCGGTACTGCTTTTTCGCCTCGGAGGGTTGGTTACCATGGACCAAATATCAAGGCTCGATAGCGTGCAGTTCGCCCTGAATGCCTTCTTGATGCTGAGCGTCTCGTTCTCAGCCGGCATCATCGGCTTGGCATGCAGTGGCCTTTACCACGATTGTGATCGGAAACCCGAACATCCTTTTGGACATCGACCATTCACTCAATCACTATCTGTGCGACAGATGTTGGGGTTGGCCGGGCGACGCGAAGAGATTCCAGGAATTTCTGGCAATCGTGGGCACCCCGTGGATTCTATTTGCTTCGATCGTTCTGCGTTGCCGACGGCTTGCAGCGCCACGACGCGCTCCTGGAGAGGCACATCCAGCGCGAGCTTGGGGACCGGCGCCGGGGCTGGTTGAGGTCGAGGGACGCGGTGAGTCGCCGGTTGCGTGGAATCAACCGCCGGAGTAGAAACGACAGGGCCGGTATTCATAGGGACAGACATTGTGGAACGCTCGTGCGCCCCGTGTCTGCCCTCATGTTTTCTTTACGGCTCGGCCTCCGCCGAGAAATCATCGAACGTAACGTGCCCCCAGCCGCCGGTGTGGCGGTCCACGATGCGCAGGAACACCTTCTGCCCACGGTAGGCCGACACGTCCCAGTTCACCCGGAACATGATCTCGGTGTTCCCGCCCTGCGCCTTGAGCTGTTCCTTGCCCGTCTCCGCATCCACCAGCGCCACGTAGGTGTCCGGATGCCGGCCGCCGCCGACCAGGAAACTCGCGCGCCCGCCCGTGATCCGGAACACCGGAGATTCCACCACGCCCGTCTGCGCGTCCTTTCCCTTCCCGCCCTCCTTGCGCTCCAGCGTGGTCAGGAAGTACCTGCCCTGCTTGTTGTAAGCCGCGCCACCGTGGGTGTGGTGGAAGTTTCTGCGGTCGTTGATCAACGCCTCGAAACCGCCCTCCACCACCCGCCACCCCTGCAGGTCGCCGGATTCAAAGTCGAAGTGCAGCGCTCCCACCGGCTTCGGATGCGAGTAGATCTCCTTCGGTGCCGTCCGGGCTTCCCCGGCCGCCGGCCGCAACTCGGCCAGGCGAGCCCTCATCCGTGCCGCGACCTCGGGATGATCGAGGATGACATTGCGCGACTGGCGCGGGTCGGCGACGAGATCGTAGAGCTGCGCCTCGGGCGCGTCCGGCTTGAAGCGGCCCTCGGCAACGTCGCTGTTCACCTGGCCGGTGAACTTCAGCGCGCCTGCGCCGCCCAGCAGGTGATCGCCAGGGTTCGGGGCCGACCAGCCGCCATTTCCCTTCGCGCCGATGTACATCCATCTGCCTTCGCGCAGCGCCAGATGCTTCGGCGAGTTCGGCGAGATCACCAGCTCGGTGCGCAATGGCTTCTCCGGTTCCCCTGTGAGCGCGGGGAGGATGTTCACGCTGTCGCGCGCCTGTCCGGGCTCGACCTCCGCTCCAGTCAACGCGGCGAAGGTCGCCAGCAGGTCCACGTTGCTGATCAACTGCTCCGACACCGAACCCGCCGGGATGCGCCCCGGCCAGCGCGCGATGAACGGCACGCGATGCCCGCCCTCCCACGCGTCGAACTTGAACCCGAGCAGGTCGCCGTTCATCCGGTGCCCCGCCCGCCACGCCTCCTGCCCGCCGACGTTCAGCATGCCGCCGTTGTCGCTCGTCAGGATCACGAGCGTGTTCTCCCGCAGCTTCAACTCGTCGAGCGTGCGAGTCACCTCGCCGACCATCCAGTCGAGTTCATGGATGAAATCCCCGTAACGCCCGCAGCCGCTGGTGCCCTGGAAACGCTTTGCCGGCGTGAACGGGTGATGGATGTGCGGCGTGGCGAAGTAGAGGAAGAACGGTTTGTCCCTGTGCGCGCGCAGCCACGCCAGCGCCCTCTCCGTGAGCGTGGTGCCGACCTCCTCGTCGCGGTACAGCGCGTGCGCCGCCTTCGCGCCGGACATCGGCGGACGCATCATCTTCTCGGGAAACGACTGCGTCGGCGGCTCGCCGCCATAGACCAGCGGGTCCGCCGGATCGAGTCCGACGACACGATGATCCTCTACCCACACGAACGGTGGATGACTGTTCACGACGGGGATGCCGAAGAAATGGTCGAAGCCCAGTTCCAGCGGGCCGGGCTTGAGATCGGCATTCCAATCCGGGCTGGGCTTGCTGCCGAAGCCAAGATGCCACTTGCCGAAGCACACCGTCGCGTAGCCCTGTTGCCTGAGGACGCCCGCCATCGTGGCTCGTGCCGGGTCCACGACCAGCGCGCTGGCATTCATCGCCGGCCCCCAGAGACCGCGGCGGAACGGATACTCGCCCGTCAGCAACGCGTAACGCGACGGGGTGCAGACCGCGGACGCCGAATGTGCGTCGGTGAACCGCCGGCCCTCGGCGGCGAGCCGGTCGATGTTCGGCGTCTTCACCTTCGTCGCGCCGTAGCAGCCCATGTCGCCGTAGCCGAGATCGTCCGTGAAGATGAGCACAATGTTGGGCGGACGCTCGGCGGAAACAGCGGGTGACGCGAGCAACGAGAGAATGACAATGAGGCGAATCATGGGCGTTCCAAATCAACGTTTTCTCGGATCGAGGCTTCCGGCACGGTCGGACGGGAGTCCATCGAGTACGCCTACCAATTTTGAACGCCGTCCGCCAAGATGGCAACCCTCCTGGAACTTCACTGACTACCCTTTTTTCGCCTCTTACGGTTCGTTTTACTGTTCATCTTCCACGTGTTCCGGGGGGTTGCCGGGCGAAGGCAAGACGCACGCCGCCATCAACCGCGACCTCGGCCTACCCAAAGACGAGCCGACGAAGGCGGTCTCCGCATTCCTGAAGGGGCGCGTGTTCTACTGCTCGTTCGGGCACGACGGGCGGATCTTCCGCGACC
>REEF01000368.1 GCA_007695205.1 Planctomycetaceae bacterium | reverse complement strand
AGGTGTGGCCCCCGGGCGCTGAACGGGGGTCCCTGCAAGGCGACCCTGCTCGCAAGGAAAAAGCAAAATCCAGAAGAGTGGTTCGCTGTTTTCACGACAGGGGCGAATACCCCGACTCAAAAAGCGGTTGGGCTGCAGCGTGAATAAATGCCGATGCCGTCCTCCAGTCCGAGCCGTTTCATTTTTTTGTACAGCGTGGTGCGGTCGATCCCCAATTGTTCGGCCGTCGCGCCCCGGTTTCCGTTGTTTTGTTGCAGGGTTTGAAGAATGATCTGTCGTTCGGGGCCTTCGAGCGCCTGTTTCAACGTAATGCCTCGCGTGGTGGGCATGTCGTCACGCGGAGCACGGAACATGGTCGGGGGCAGATCCTCCAGCATGATCTGACGGTGCCTGCCCAACAAAACGGCCCGTTCGACCACGTTTTGCAGTTCGCGGACATTGCCGGGCCAGGCGTGGGCTTGTAGAGCCGACATGGCTTGGGCGGCGAAACCATCGACCTCTCGACCGCTTTCGCGGCATATTTTCTCCAGGAAATGCTCGGCCAGCACCGGGATATCCGTCACTCGTTGACGCAGCGCGGGCAGTTCGATATTGATGACATTGACTCGGTAATAGAGGTCTCGCCGGAACCGTCCGGATGCCACCGAATCGTTTAGGTCCTCGTTGGTGGCCAGGATCACTCGCGTGTCGACGCGATGCGTTCTGATTCCGCCCACCTGTTCGAACTCGAATTCCTGCAGCAGTCGAAGCAGTTTCACCTGCATGTTGGGCGACGCCGTCGCGATCTCGTCTAAAAAGACCGTACCCCCGTCGGCCTGCATGAACTTCCCGATCTTCGGTACGGAAGCACCGGTGAACGCTCCGGCGACATGTCCGAACAATTCGCTTTCCAGCAACGTTTCCGGCAGGGCTCCGCAAGCGATTTCCACAAACGGTTGATCCGCTCGACCGCTACGGCGGTGGATGGCTCGAGCCACCAGCGATTTACCCGTACCGCTTTCCCCCGTGATCAGAACCGTCGCCTTCGTGTCGGCGATGCGGTGGATCATGTCAAAGACTCGCAGCATTCGATGATCGTGCCCCACGATCGTCTCCATCCCCGTCCGTGGATCGACTGGACATGGCCTTCCATGATCCCGACTCAACTCTTGGCGTTGGGCCAGCGCCTGGTCGATGGCCAACTCCAATCGCTCGTCCAACAACGGTTTGGTCAAAACGTCGCACGCGCCCCCGCGAAGCGCATCGGACGCCGTGTTATCCGACATGTAGCCGGTCATCATGATTACCGAAGTCTCGGGGCAGATCTGCTGGCAATGCTCCAGAACCTCGAAGCCATCGCCTTCCTGCAATCGGATGTCGGTCACCACGATGTCAAAAACCGATTGGTCGATCCGCTTGATCGCTTCCGATGCCGAGCAGGCTTCCGCGACTTGATAGCCTTTTTCCCGAAGCCAGTCGGACATGGCATCCAGGACCAGACGGTCGTCGTCCACCAAGAGAAGAGATCCGAGTTTCATGTTCGCCTTGCCCTTTGCAATCGATTCCAGGTACCACCAGTATGTAGGTCATAGGTTGCACGGCGTCAACAAAAGGGCTAAATTAGGACAAACGCAGCCAAAGATCGGCAGCGAGGAATAAGTGACTGCCTATTTGGGGGGCTTTGGGGTTATTTGATGGGGCAGGTCGTTTTGGCTTTCCAAGAAATCAGTTTCACTTCGAAGAAAAATGCTTTCCTGCCGTCTGTGTTTTTCCAGACCAGCACGTTATGATAACATGGCGTTTTGAGTAAAAGGATCTGGTTGTTTCGTTCAATGGGAGCAACGCGTGAGCATTAAAGTAGTTGTGGCCGACGATCAGGTGCTGATCCGTCAAGGGATCGCCAGCATGCTGAAGGGCCAGGAAATCGAGATTGTGGCGGAAGCCAGCAATGGTGTCGAAGCCATTGAAAAAGCGCTCGAGTATCGACCGAACGTCCTGTTGATGGATGTGATGATGCCCGAACTCGATGGATTGGACGCTTTGGAAAAACTGCGGGACCAGTCCCCTCAGACTCGTGTGGTGATGATGTCAGCATACGACAATCCGACTTACATGGCACGATCGGTCGCTTTGGGTGCCGATGGCTTTATTCTCAAGGACTCGACGTCCGAAGAATTTTCTTCGGCCATCCAACGAGCCGCCCGTGGTGAAGCACCTCCGCTGGAGGGTGCCATGAGCAAGATCCGGGATCTGCTGGGCAAGCGATTGGACCCGGTTGCCGACGATGTGCCGCTGACGAAGCGCGAGTATCAAGTGCTGCGTCATCTGGCGTTTGGGTTAAGCAACCGCGAGATCGGACGATCGTTAAGCATCAGTATCGAGACCGTCAAGGAACACGTGCAAAACATCTTGCGCAAGTTAGATGCGGCGGACCGGACCGAAGCGGCTGTTTGGGCCGTGCGACGTGGTCTGGCCTAAAGTCATCGGTCCAAGGTTTTGCAACGACGCCCTATCACAGGTTCGATCCAGCTCGACCGATGCCCATGGGGATCGGTCGAGCATCGATCGTCAATTTGCGCGAGGGTGAGCACGATCATAGACCTCACGCAGGCCCGCCGTGCTGACGTGGGTGTAGATCTGCGTCGTCACCAGGCTTTTGTGCCCCAGCAGCTCCTGAACGCTACGGATATCTGCACCGCGGTCCAACAGGTGGGTCGCGAAGCTGTGACGCAAGGTATGCGGAGACGTCCGTAAATCCAGGCCGGTGATTTTCAGGTATTTTTCCAGCATCCTTCCGACACTGCGCGTGGTCAATCGCCGTCCGAACCGATTGACAAACAGGGGCATCTCCGGACCTTTTGGCTGGTCCGAGGCGACTTGCCGGCAACCCTGCCATCGTTGGATCGCTTGCAGGGCGAACGAGCCCAAGGGGGCCAGTCTTTCACGCCGTCCTTTTCCACGGATCCGCACCAGCCCACCTTCGAAGTCCAGGTCGCCGTCATTGATCCCCACCAATTCGCTGACTCGCAATCCGGCCGAATACATCGTTTCCAGGATCGCTCGGTCGCGCAGACCGGACGGGTTGTCGCTGGGCGGACTGTCCAGCAGTGTTCCGATCTCTTCGGTGGTCAGGAAATGGGGCAGATTGCGGTCCGGACGAGGATTGCGCAACGGTTTCGCCGGATTCGTTTGCGCGTAGCCTTCGCGTTGTGCGAAGCGGAAGAAGCTGCGGAGCGAGGCCAGTCGGCGGGCTACCGATGTCTTGGCGTACCCGGCCTCGTGCATGGCCGCCACATAGCCGCGCAGATCAAGAGGCGTGATTTCCCCCGGCTCAGGCGTGTGGCCAAAGCTTTCGGTCAGGTACTGGTCCAACGCCGTCAGGTCCTCGCGATAGGACTTGATCGTCAGCTCGGACGAATTGCGTTCGACCAGCAGATAACGCAGAAATCGCGAAATCGCAAGCTGCATCTCAGGCCGCTTCCCGATCGTCCCGGTGATCGAAATGCTTGTCGCTGGACAGTGGCATCCGAAACCGATCCGACAGGTCCAGACCTGGGGAATTGGTCTTTTTCCGTTCGGCCCCTGTTTGCCGAATCTTCTGACTCATCACCGCCGCGTCGTACCAGGTGAAGCTCAGTTCGGGGTTCGCGGCATAACGCCCGATCTGCCGCAGCGTCTCGACGCGGTTATCATCGTCGAACAGGAAGACATAGCGTTCTTCCCCTTTGACCAGTGCCAAGACATTGATTTCCGTGGACACGGTTTTGAGCCCCCCTCTGATCTGCTGGTCCGTCTGGGTCGTCGGTCATGTATTGCCTACCGGACTTATCGGCATCGGAACCGATGTCGCAATACCCGCGTTCGACAGACGGCCGCAGTTATGCTCGACGCATTCACTGCATGGTAAAGAGAGGGCGAATACGTAGAACTTGCGGACCGATCGGGGGATGGCATGAAGGCTTTTGGCAAGCGGATAGGAGACAAATCCTGCGAGAACGAAGCCGCTTCTGCCGATCGCCTTACGAACGAGGGGACGGTGGGAGATTCCCCTCCTGGGAAACCCGTCGGTTGGCCGGGATCGTGGACAATTCCTGCCAGGAACTCGAACCGCGTCCCAACACCGCTCGTCCAGTACGCCGCACACCGGGGACTCCCAGGACGTGGATCACAATCAACCACATCGCCGCCACCGCAGTTACGATCAGTGTCAATGCCACCAACCCCTCGAACGTTAACCGGCGTCCGAGTTGGACCACGGGCGCGGTTGCGATGTCGGCGTGAACCTGGACCAAAACAAGCAAATCAGTCCTTCCGTTACCAGCTACAGTACTGCCTCGTTTGGGGAGATCGACAGACTGCGTGGCCGCGATCCAGCGCCCGACGTAAGCATCCCCTCCCGGGGCGCTGGCCACCGGATCACGATAGGCATAGAAGGATCCTTGTTGGATACCCGCCAATTGCTGTTGGGAGACCTTGAAGTCCTCTGCTGGGGGGCTTCTTCGAAACAGAGGATGCTGCAGGATGGTACCGTGCCGTTCTCCCGGGCGGTTATCGATCAGGATGGCGAAGTAGTCGGTCGTCTCGCTCTGGCTGCGGAAGATGGCAAAGTCGCCGACATCGATGGTCAGCGCCAGCACGCCCAACACCGGCTGATCGGGCGCAGCCATATCGAGGATGGGCGTCGAGATGGCGACTTTCCACCGTTCGGTCGTGCGACTCTTGAAAACGGCCGACAGATGCGTGCTGGTGATCACTTCGGGCAGTTCCGGCGAGCGGACCAGACGGCGATCTTCAGGCCCCCCGTGAAAGTAGGTGCGCCAGCTAAAGTCGCGACCCACCGATCGCGTGGCGATGCGGTCCGGGTAGGCATCGGCGATCATGGTTCCACGGCGACTGACCACGAACAGGCTGGCGAAGTGAGCGTCGTCAGGGCTGGCGTTTTCGTTCATCCGGTCCAGTTGATCCTGAAGGTAATCCGTCAGAGGGACGCGTGTAGGATCGTCCAGAAACCGCTCTTGTTTCTCGATACGCTGCTTCGGATCTAGTCGATAGTCGTCCAGTACGGCCAATTGCGGGCTTCGCGATGCGATCGCCAGGGCATCCCGCAGAGCCGTTTGCCGTGCCTCACGTTCGACGAACTCGAAATAACTGGCCAACTCAGCTTCGAAGCTCTTCGCCAAGAACTTGGCAGCGAACTGGTTGCTATTGTAGGTTTGCCGGATCACCATCCGTTCGGCTTGATCGACGGCGCGCCCGAAAGCTCGGAAGTAAACCACGATCATGATCAGCATCAGCACGGCCGGGGCGACCAATCCGAACATCATCAGCGGCCGACGCATCCGAGCTTGCTGCCTGGCTTGCAAGGCGTCCAGCACGGCCTGGACATTGGGGTAACGGTGCTGGGGATCGATGGCCAGGCAGCGATCGACGATATCTGCTAGCATCCCGTCGACGCCAGGGATCGCGCGATGCTGGTGGGGGGCTTGATGTTCACAGATCTCTCGGCGGTAACTCTCCAATCGCGCCGCCAGATTCGGCGCCGAATCGATCCGCTGGATACGCGCATCTTCGCGATGCGGCGGCGAGCCGGTCAGCATGCAGAATAGCAGCGAACCCAACGCGTAGACATCCCATCGAGCGTCCGGGACGGCTCGCAGATCGGCCTGCTCGGGCGCCATGTAAAACAGCGTCCCCAACGCCGGCGTCTGTTCGTGACTCAAGCGAGATTGCCCAAAATCGGCCAGACGCGGTCGGTGGTCCTGGTCCAGCAGGATATTGGCCGGCTTCAGATCGCAATGCAAGACACCTTTGCCGTGGGCATGCGTCAACCCGATGGCGATCTCGCGAAACATCACGACCGCCTCGTCCGGAGAAAGCTGGCCATGATCGCGGAGCAGGTCGTCCAGCGAGCCATTCTCGATGTACTCCATCACGAAATAGGGCGGATCGGCGTCCCAGCCGACCTCCAAGAGCTGTACCACGTAGCGATCGGCCGACAGGAACACCAATTTTTCGACCTCGCGGGACAGCAGCGTCCAATCCAATCCCCCGCGATGCAAGTAGAACTTGATCGCAACCTGGCGACCCGTGTTGCGATCTAATGCGACCCAGACCTCGCCATAAGCCCCGGCACCCAGAAACCGCTGCATCTCGTATCCGGCAGGTTGCCCCGGCGGTTCGGTGCGTTGCAAGCTGAGCCGCTGTGCCCGCGATTGTTCCTGCGGGCTTTGGTATTCCGTGCTTTCTTGTGCCATGGCGCCATCGTATCATAACCAGCCTGTGAGGCAACGCTACCGGAACGATCCCAGGAACAACCGCTTCGAAAAGACGGGTAGCCGTTCGCCAAACAAAAACTGGACGGCGTCGACTCCCGGCTCCAATCGAATGCCCGTGAACCGGTTATTTTCCACCAAATCGGTCGGCGCTGTTCCCGGGGTGTCGCGACCGTCCAAATACCCCTCCGGCTGATCCTGGGTCAAATGATAAACCCCGGGGGGCAGATCGTTGAAATGGTACGACCCGTCGACGGCTGTGAGCTGCTGCCGCTGGATGGTCGAGCCGTCGTGCGTGACGCCCAGCAGCCGAATGGTAACGCCGCCGATGCCTTCCTCGCCCGGATCCTTCCACCCGTTATTGTTGTGGTCGACATAGACGTAACCGGCCAGACTGGACATGATCGCATCGACCGCCGTCACCCAAGTCGCCATATTGTTTTCCAAGTTCAACTCGGGCTCGGCCCCCGAAACGGTGGCTCGATTGGTGATTTCGCCCGCTACATGGCTGGTAACACGAGTGACCAAGGTGATCGTTTGGCTGTCGCCAACCGCAAGACTTCCCAAGTTCACCGTGACCACTTGGTCTTCATGAGACACCGTTGCTTGACCAGCTGTCGCTGACTGGAATTCGACCTGCGGCGGCAAGAGATCCTGGACCTGGACCTCCGTGGCATCGGATGGCCCCTGATTGGTAATATTCAGGGTGTATGTCAATTGGTCCCCGACCGTGACCGAACTGGGAGCCCCGATCTTAGTGATGGCCAGATCGACTTGAGCTTGGACCCATGTGGGTTCGCTGTCCGTATTGTTATCCGGCTGCGAGTCAGGTTCATTCGACGTGACGTTGGCCGTGTTGGTAATGGTGCCTCGAGTTGCCGGGTCAACCTGCACGACGATGTTGACGGTCGCGGTCGCCCCGGCCGCCAAGTCGCCCAAATCGACCGAGACCATCCCATTGGTGTGGATCAAGGAGCCTTGGCTGGCCGAGCCGCTTTGGAACTGAACCTCTTCCGGCAATTGGTCGGTGACCATGACCCCGGTGGCATTCGAAGGACCATTGTTGACGACCGACAGGATGTAGGTCAGTTCCTGACCGGCGATGACGGGATCCGGGGAATCCGCTTTGAAGATCGCCAGGTCGACCATGGGTTGAATGGTGGTGGTGACGCTGGCCGAGTTGTTGCTGGTGTCGCTTTCCTGTTCGTTGCCGCTGACCGTGGCCGTGTTGACCAGCGTTCCCATCGCCGTCGGTGCGACCGTGACGACCATGGTCACCGTTTCCGATTGATTGGCAGCCATGTCGCCTAGGTTCACGGTGACGGTTCCATCGACATGAGAGGCGACGCCTTGTGTTGGTACGGCCGAAACGAATTGTACGCCAGGTGGCAATTGGTCTACCACCTTCACGCCCGTGGCATCCGATGGTCCCAGATTGCTGACCACCAGCGTGTACGTCAGATTTTGGCCAGCCAATACGGTGCTTGGATCGTCTGCTTTGGTGATCGCCAAATCGATCAATGGCTGGACGGTGGTCTGGACACTAGCCACATTGTTGCTGGTGTCGCTTTCCTGTTCGTTGCCGCTGACCGTGGCCGTGTTGACCAGCGT
>REEF01000629.1 GCA_007695205.1 Planctomycetaceae bacterium | reverse complement strand
GGAGTCGACGGGCGGCTGAGGCTTGGCGTTGGAAGGGACGGTCGGCTGGGGCTGGTCGCAGCACGTCCGGCGGTTGCACCTCGATTATCGGGGCGTCCCAGACTGACCGAGCCCGTGGAACGTCGCGCATCGCTGCTGGACGCCGCAGGGCGTGATCGGGAAGATGCGGATGGCGTCGGTCGCGATGGGGCCGCAGAGGCGCGGGATGACCCTCGATCGGACGCAGGCGAACGGCCGGGACTGTTCGACGCAGCAGAAGGCCGTTGGCGACCTCGCGACGGTGCCTCGGCAGCCAAAGACGAAAAGACGGTCGTCAAAGCAACCAAAATGGCGACGCATCCGCCAATGGAAACCCACCAGCTTGGGTAGACTTTACGGTACATCGCGTTATCTCCTGATCTCATGAAAACGATCTTGTGCTTGCTACGGCTCGGAAAGCTATCAACGCTATCCGACGAATCTTAGGTGCAACTGTCAGACCGTTTCGGATGATCTGCCAGCAACCCGCGCAGTGATTTATCGTAAGCACATAATCATTATAGACTTACAGAACGAAAGTCAGCAGCATATCTTTGGATTTGTCGCGCAGGAGAAGATCCAAGCTGTCGTCAATTCGATACGCTTGCCATCAAGCTGACTGTAGTCCTTTTGACTACGCCCTTAAGCTGGGCTCAGGCCGGATTGGTTCAAGCAATCTCAGCGGTCGCCCAGACTCGGACCCCGCCATTTTCGCCGATTTCCACATGAACGATATTGGAACGGCAGCAGACGGGGCAATCTTCGATAAACTCCTGGTGCGATCCTTCAGAGAAATCCAGCATCAGCTCGATCTCCTCGCCGCATGATTCACAGATATAGGTTGCCACATCTCGCAGCATTTCGGTATCCTTTACTGTTGACTCGAAATTCGACTTTTCGTTCGCGTTCTCCTGGGCGTGATTCATCGAGGCCGAACCACCTGCTGCTACCTCTAGAATAGCGTACGCGTCCAGAAAAGCGATACCGGATACCGTCCGGGATGTTCCGATTGGTAACCGGTTTGCTATCTTGGACAGTAGGTGGCTTGTTTTTGTGCCGAGCTGGTTCTTTTTGCTGATTGTCGATTTGTTTTGTCAAAGATGATATCTCATCCGGTCCAACGACGTGTTCAGGAGGTCAACCGACGAGTTCGTCGGGCCACGTTGATTTACGTCGTTGCGACCAGTTTGTTGTGTGTGTTGTCGGTTGCGTTGCTGGTGGGGCTGACGGATTTCTTACTGCGTTTCGAGGATCCGGGCATCCGTCTGATCAACAGCGGTCTGGTTTTGGCCGTGGCGATATGGAGCTTCTATCGCTTCTTATGGCCCGGTTGGTGGTATCGGCTGAGCGACCTGCAGGTGGCCCAGTGGATCGAGCAGCGGTTTCCGCAGGTGCAGGATCGGTTGAGCAGTGGACTGGCCTTTGTCAGTCAATCGGAGCAGGACGAGGCGCTGGGTTCGGTGGATCTTCGCCGCGCGGTGGTGGCTCAAGCGACCGAGGATCTGAAGTCGTTGGATTTGGAGCGTTGTGTGGATGCGAGTCGATCCAGGCGAGCCGCTGTGATGGCGGGCCTGGTTTGCTTGCTGGTCGTGATCCTGGCGTTGATCGATCCGGCTTCGTCCCGCCTGGCAGCTCGGCGTCTGGCGCAGCCTTGGCAATCGGCGCCCTGGCCGCGTCGGAATGAATTGGTCTTCATCGACCCGCCGGAACGTCTGGCGGTGGGAGCGGATTTCGAGGCTGTTCTGGTAGATCTTCGGGGCGATCTACCGGAGACCGTCCAGATCCAGTATTGGTTGGAAGATACCACCGAAGCCGAGATTCAGACGAACAGCATGCAATCGCTGAACGATCGGATGGTGCATCGAAGGGAGAACGTCCAACGCTCCTTTCGATATCGGGCCAGCGGCGGTGACGACACGACCATGGAGTGGCGACAGCTTCAGGTGGTGCAAACGCCGCAGGTCGACCAGTTGCGGTTGCGATTGTTCCCGCCCGATTACACGGCTTGGCCGGACGAGCCCAGCGGCGAAAACGTGGTCGCGTTGCAGGGCACGACGATCGCCCTATCCGGACGATTGGATCGTCCGGTAGCGGCTGTCGACTTGCGGGTCATGGGGCACGAAACGCAGGAGGACAGGACCTACCGAACGCGGGTCAGCCAGGACGGGATGACGTTCGCCTTGCCTGCGGATCACTCGCAGCCCTGGGTTGTCGAAGATTCGGGACGTTACTGGCTGGAAGTGACCGATCTGCAAGGGTTGCGTGGGATCGGCGGAGGCCCCTGGAATTTGCGGGTGGTGCCGGACGCTCCGCCGGTGGTGACCTTGGAAAAGCCGGGAACCAATACCTTTGTGACCGCGTCGGCAGTTGTACCCATCAAGGCCACGGTCAAGGACGATCTGGCGATCCAAGCCATCGCGGTGCGGTGGCAACGCGGGGATCAGCCCGATGTCGAACCCCAGACTTTCCCCCTGTATCAGGGTCCCGACCCGCTACCCGTATCCCCGGGCGGCAATCTGCTGACGGCCAGCGAGCTGGGCGATACCCAATCGATCGATACCGCGTGGGATCTGTCCTCGATCGCCGATCTGGCCCCCGGCACCTGGATCGAACTGCAGATGGTCGCGACGGATTACAAGCCGCAGGTCGGCTTCAGCTCGATCCGACGGTTGGCGATTATCTCGGACGAAGAGCTGGAGGAACGGCTGGCCGCGCGCCAAGCCTATCTCCTGGGCCAGTTGCGGGAAGTGCTGCGGATGCAGCAGGACACTCGGGCTCGAGTCCAATCGCTGGAAATCGAGTTCGAGGAAATCGGCACGGTCGACCACCAAGACGTCGATCAACTGCAAAGTGCCGAACTGAACCAGCGACAAGTCGGTCGCAAGCTGGATGACCCGGCCGACGGCGTGGCGGCGCAAGTCACGGCCGTGCTGGACGAACTGGAGACCAACCGCGTCGATCATCCCGAGACGATGCGCCGGATGACCGAATTATTGTCGATCATCGATCGGATCACCCAGCAGCATCTGCCCGAGATCCAGCGGCAGATGCTGCACGGCCTGAGGCTGGCTCGCACAGCGGTTCGCTCGGAAACGGCGGACGAAGAAACGCCGCCCGACATCGACTCGCTGCGCCAGTCAGTGGCTGCGGTCGGAGACCAACAGGATCAAGTGATCGAGATCCTGGAAGCCCTGTTGGGCGACCTGTCGCAATGGGACAACTACCGGCGCTTTGCTCGGGAGATCAGCAGGATCCGCCGCGAGCAGCAGACGTTGACCGATCAAACGGACCAGTTGCGTCTGGATACGTTGGGGCAACGGCCCGAAGATCTGCTTCCGCAGCAGAAAGCGGCCCTCCGACGCCAGGCGCAACGACAGACCGAACTGGCTCGGCGGCTGGACAAGATGTTCAGCCGCATGGAGGAAATGCGAAGCGAACTGGCCGAAACCGAGCCGCTGGCTGCCGAGATGCTGGCCGATGCGCTCCACCTGGCTCGACAAGCGGCAATCAGCGGTCAGATGCACCAGAGCGGTCGGCAGATCGAAGCGAACCAGGTGGGCCAAGCCGTGGATACGCAACGGCGTGTCGAAAGCGATCTGTCCGAACTGATCGATGTCTTGGCCAACCGCCGCGAGCAGGAATTGGATCGCCGACTGCAGGGTCTGGACCAGGCGGATGATGAGATCGACGGGCTGCGTCAGGACCTGGGCTCGCTGCTGGCGCAACTGGACCAAGCCCAGCAGATCGCAGATCCCGAGGCACGTCACCGCGAGCTGCAGCGATTGGCCCCCCAAGCGGAATCGCTGGCCGAACAGACCGAACGATTGGGGCGCCGGCTGCAAAGACTCCAGGCCGAACCGACCGCGCGACTGCTGAACCACGCCGCGTCCGAAATGCGCCGATCGGCAGAAGCCGGGGACCAGGGCCTGGCTGCCGAATCGCTCCAACAGGCGCAACAGGCGGACCAGACACTGCAAGCGGCGGAACAACAGCTTCAAGCAGACCGGCAACAGGCCGCTCAGGATCTTTTCCAGGAGATGATGGATCGTCTGGAACAACAGATCAAGGCGCTGGTCAGCCGCCAGGAAGGACTGCTGCAGAGGACGATCCAGATCCCATCACCGCCAGACGACCAGGAACTCGATCTGACGGACGCCGAACGAGCCTCGATCCGCGATTTGGCTGGCGCTCAACAGAAGCTGAGCGACGAGACCGCCGGACTGGCCGCCGCCACCGTCCAGTCCCGCGTGTTCGCCGAAGGCCTTCGCGGGGCGGCAACCGAAATGCAGTACGCCGCACAGAGCTTGCTACGCGAGGATGCCAGCGAGGTCACCCAGCGGCATCAGCGTCAAGCGATGACAAGATTGCTGGCGCTGGTCCAGGCATTGCAGCAGGAACCACCGACAACGGATGCGACGGCCGACCCGGACCAGACGGACGACGATGAGTCCGAACCGATGAGCGAAGATCTCCTCCAGCGCCTGGCAGAACTGAAACTGCTCAGGCTGCTGCAGATCGAAGTCAATCGTCAGACGGCCGAGTTGGCCGAATCGATCGACGGCCAGGGCCCCGAGGTGGAAGCGGCCTTACGCCGGTTAGAGGAATTGGCGATCGAACAAGGTCGGCTGGCGGATTTCGTGCTGGAGATGTCTCAAGAGCTGTTTCAGCGACCCAGTGACTTTCCCGAAGGAACGCCCGAATGATTCGATGCGATGGTGACCAAACGGCCCGTTCGCGGATGCTTGACCTAATCGCTACTCGAAGCGAATAATCCACAAGAGGAGTTCTTTTATGAAACAGTACGTTTGGATCATCGCTATCGGGATCTTCTGGTCCGCTGCAGTCGTGGCCGATGAGGAAAGTGCCCGTGGTTCCGCTCCGCCCGCTAAGGCTCCGGCCCGTGCCCTCGACGATCTGCTGTTGGACGGGTTGGACAACGGGCTGCTGGAGGGGTTGGAATCCCCGTTGGCAAAACCTAAGCCTGCTGACAAGCCGGCCGATCCGGACGCGGATGTGCTGGACCAACTGGGCCGGGGCACCGATGTGGGCGAAGAATCGGCGGACCCGTTCATGATGATCGGCCGTCAAATGCGCATGGCCGAACGTCTGATCGGAAGCCGTGATGCGTCTCCCACGACCCAGCGCATTCAGCGGCAGATTGTCGAGGACATCGAGCGGTTGATCGAACAGATGAACCAGCAGGCGGCCGAGCAGCAAAGCGCCAGTAGCCAACTCCAGGCCGAGCGTCCCGACGAGCAACCCGACCCGGACAGCAAGGCGGGCAGCGGCGAGCATCCGGGGACCAGCAAGCCGGCGCAGGAGAGCGAGACGCAGGTCCGCCAGCGCGAGGCCAGCGATGCACGTCTGGCGTCGATGATGGAAACGCTGCAGCAGGTTTGGGGCCATCTGCCACCCCGCGTTCGCGAGCAGATGCAGAGCGGGATGGCAGAGGAGTTCCTGCCCCAATACGAACGATTGATCGAACACTACTACCAGCGGCTCGCCGAACAGCCAGCCATGCGTTAACAACGGAGTTGCTTACGATGTCACGACTGGACCGCCGAACCTTCCTGATCGCTGCTGCGGGCGCCGGCTTGGCTGCGGTGGGGCCCACGAACCGGGTGCTGGGCCAAAGTGCGCCGTTGGCCGCCGAAGAACCGCCGCTGAATCTGATGACGGCCGAAACGCAACGCGCGATCGAAGCCGGGCTGAACTATCTGAGCAGGCACCAGAACGAAGACGGATCGTTCGGCCGAGGCAACTACAGCCGCAACGTGGCCATCTGCAGCCTGGCCGGGATGGCCTTCATGGCGCACGGCAGCACGCCGGGACGAGGCCCGTTCGGTGCCGAGATCAATCGGTGCGTCCATCACATCCTGAACAGTTCCCGCGAAGGCGGCTTTATCATCTCGCCCGGTGCCGCCAGCCATGGCCCGATGTACGGGCATGGATTTGCCACGTTGTTCCTGGCCGAAGTCTACGGCATGCATCCCGATTCGATGGTCCGCGACAAACTGGAAGCGGCGGTCAAGTTGATCATCGGTACCCAGAACGAGGAGGGCGGCTGGCGTTACGAACCCAAGCGTCATGATGCGGATATCTCGGTGACCATCTGCCAAGTGATGGCATTGCGGGCCGCTCGCAATGCCGGAATCTTCGTGCCCAACGAGACGATCGATCGCTGTATCGAGTACGTGAAACGCAGCCAGAACCCGGACGGCGGCTTCATGTACCAATTGTCCCAGCCCGGCGACAGCCGGTTCCCGCGCAGCGCGGCCGGGGTCGTGGCCTTCTACAACGCGGGGATCTACGAGGGCGAAGAACTCGATCGCGGCCTGGATTATCTGCTGCGGCACATCCCGCAGGGCGGCGCGTCCAGCCGCGAAGCCCATTTCTACTACGGCCACTATTACGCCGTGCAGGCCTTGTGGCAGGCCGGTGGCGATCGCTGGCAACGCTGGTATCCGGCGATCCATGACTCGCTGCTGGCACAGCAACAGTCCGACGGATCGTGGTTCGACCAGATCTCGCCCGAATACGGGACCGCGATGGCCTGCATCATCCTGCAAATGCCCAACAATTACCTGCCGATCCTGCAACGGTAGAAACGGCGGCCATGACAGACCACCAAGACATCTTCCGCCAACTGCAACAAGATCGAGACCAAGGCGGCACGGCTGCCGTGCTGGAACGTCTGACGTCGCACCTGAAGCAACAGGGCAAGTACCTCGAATTGTTCGAAGCTCGCAAGATGCAGATCCGCCATCGACTGGGATTGCCCATCGATTACCAGGATGCGGGCGGTCTGGATGAACAGACCGGACGCCGTCTGGAAGAAGCTTTGCTGGGAGCGTGCCGCGAGGCGGGCGAGGCATTGATGGCGGCGGGGCAGGTGCGCGAAGCCTGGATGTATCTCCGCCCGCTGGGCGACCGGGCGCTGGTCGCCCGGTTGCTGCGGGAACTGCAGCCCGAGCAGGAGAACATCGAGGCGATGATCGAAGTCGCCTTTCACGAAGGCGTCGATCTCCCGCTGGGGTTTCGGCTGGTGCTGGAACATTTCGGGACCTGTCACGCCGTCACCATCCTGGAATCGTCCAGCCAGCACATCACCCGCGAAGATCAACGACAGGCCGTGGACATGCTGGTCACGCACCTGCACGCGGAACTGGAACAAAATCTGCGCGCCAGCCTGGCGAATCGACCGGACGCATGGCCCGATCATGGGACGCTGGCCGAACGGATCGCGCGGGTGGACGGGCTGTTCGACGATCACGCCTATCATATCGACGGGTCCCATCTGGCATCGACCGTCCGAGCCGCTCGGCTGTTGCGAGACGATGCCCCACTGCGGCTGGCCGCCGATCTGACCGAATACGGCCGCCGCCTGGCACCCGAATTCCAGTTCGGCGGGGAAGAGCCGTTTGTGGATTTCTATCCCAGCCACGGGCTGTTTTTCCAAGCATCGTTGGGCGAACGAGTCGAGGAGGCGGTCGAGTTCTTTCGTCACAAGGCCCAGACGGTCGATGCTCGGCAAAGCGGCACGCTGGCCCGCGAGGTGTACATCGAGCTGCTTGCGCGTTTGGGACGCTTGGAGGAAGCGATCGACATCGCGGCCCAAACCCTGTGCGACGGACTGCCCTGCCTGGGATTCGCCCCCACCCTGTTTCAGTTGAGCAAACAAGCGGGCGACTTCCGGCGACTGCGGGCCGTCTGCCAAGAAAACAACGACCCGCTGGGCTATGCCATCGCGCTGGTCCAACCCTGAGAAGGCAACCGGGTCGAGGGCAAGGGGGTCGGGAGTCGTTTTCGGGCGACGATTTAGTAGGTCCCGCGCGCCGAGCGGG
>REEF01000310.1 GCA_007695205.1 Planctomycetaceae bacterium | reverse complement strand
CGTTTCAGAATCTTTCGCTTGCGATCCGCGAGTCGTTTTGCTACACTTCGTACTTGAAATCCTCCGTTTTCGGGTAAATGGACGTCTGTCTACGCATTCATTTAACCGCAAAAAACGCGGAGGATTTCACTTTTTTTCGAAAGGTTTTCCGAAAATGTACAGGGCCATCGCTTGTTTGAGGTCTAGTACCGGGCGACCGTGCGCAGCAGGACCATATCCGGCGGCTTGTAGACCGGGGAGCCCGAACGGTACTCCAGATGGCGTTCGAAGACGTAGCCTATCTCCAGGAAGTTTTTCGATGACAAACCCAGCAGTCCACCAAGAGACGGACCTTGAACTCCCAGCAGCACCTGCAGATCGCGATAGGTGAACACGTCTTCCGCTCCACCGTCACGTTTGATGTCCCATGTACCTCCCCCCATCTGAGCCGTGAAGTACACCCAGCGGCCTTCAGCGAAACGGCGGCCGATCAGGGGTCGAGGGAACACCGCCTCGAATCTCCATTTCTCGCTGGGTGTCCATAGAGCACCGAAAACAGGTAGCAGCAGGATGTCATCGCGGTCCAGAACATCGACACCCAGCACCCATTCCCACCAGTCCGTCGCCCGGTTGTATAACACCAGATGCGAAGGGAATCGGATCCCCTCACGCGCACTGCCCTTGAAATCGCTGTACCAGCCCATCCGGAACAACAGGTCATACCTCCACGAATCGCCAACCAGTCCACGGAAGGGTATCCCCAGGGTAAAATCATAGACCCGTGGTGGCAGGTCCGTCTGAACGGGGCCGCTGATGAAATGGATCGCGATGCCGAGGTCCATCGTTTTAGCTAAACTACCGCACTGCCCTGTTCCGCTGCTGCCCAACTGCAAGCTAAGAATCCCCAGCTCGTCTCCCTTCCCAATCAGCCATTGGGTCGGAGCGGGGTAGCCGGCCCCGCAGTAGAAGTTCGCTCCGAACGGATTATTCAGATCGAACCCCTTGTCCTGCAGGTCGTCGATGTCCACCCGAGTCGCCTCGTCCCAATTGACTTCGTAGGCACTCACCAACGGGGGGTTTGCTAAGTCCTCCTGCCAAGCGTTCGGCGGCCACTCGGCTGACCAATACTCGGCGAGCGAGGGGAAATCGCCGTCCAGTTCCGTGGCGAACGCCGGTGGCGCACACAGAAACACCCCGGATAATGCAGCGATTATTACCCACATTTGAAGTGTATCCGGGGAGCATAGAACGATCACCGAGCGCATGACGATCTTCCTGCGGTGAGAACACAAGTGGCGGGAGTATCGCAGGTCGGGCCCGCTTCGCCAAGCTCGATTTTTCGTGCGTCTCAACAAGCCGTAATCAAACCGGGGCGATCTTGGCGACAATGACCCACACAGGCTATTGTCTTATGGCTTCTTAGGAGGGTTTTCTCCGCTCGGGCCTTGATCGCAATCTTGCGAAATGCTAGCTGCAAACCCGCCCCCTTTGCGTTGTGACGATGCTGCGCTAGGATCAGAGGATTCGCCGACTGGGAAGTTTTGCAACCTCGGAGATCGCGATGCCGTCGAAGTCCATTTTTGAAGCTGCTGAACAGATCCTGCAGCGTTTGGGCACGGATTCCGTTCATGGATTGAACGCCGCCCAGGTGGAGAAAAGCCGCCTGGAACACGGGACGAACCAGTTGACTCCGCCCGTCAAGGTCCCGCTCTGGAAGCAATGGTTCGACAAGTTCAAAGACCCAACGGCCGCCAGCATGAACTGCTCCGTTTTGGTGTCATAGGGCAGGCCGGTCCCGTCGAACCAATCCCAGCGCAACTCTGGGCGGACGGTCAGGTTCTTGGTCGGCGTCCAGTTGACACCGGCCGACAGCGACCAGAAGTTGCCGACGAAGGGCGGGTTGTTGGGATTGCTGGGGCGATTCAGGCCGACGCGTGTGCCCTGTTCGTCGCGGAACCACTCGAAGCGAACTCCGAGTTTCCAGCAGTCATTGAGTGCATAGTGCAAGTACTGATCGATTCCGTACCAGTACGCATCGCCACCGTCGGCCGCCCCGGCTTCCTGGTAGCCCAGCCAGTGATGGAACACGTATTCCAGGCGGCAGGTGATCGGCAGGGCCACCAACCAACTGTAGCGTGTGCGGTTCGTAAAACGCGTTTCCCCCTGCTGTCCCGACAGGTTGTTGTCTTCGTCGCCCGCGGTCATTCGCCACGATTCGGTGATCTGCCACTCCACTTGGCCACCCCAGTGTTGGAACGGGCCGGCGAACTGGTAGCTGTAGGACTTGCTGTAGAAGAAGTTGTACGGAGCCATTACTGATCGTCAGCGACGGCGTGCTCCTGGTGCTTCAAAGAAGGGCTCTCGAAGCACGGGACGTGAATAACGGCGCCCCGACGCAAGAAATCGCTGTGCCGTCGAATCTGATCCATGCCGAGGGGCACACGCGTTGCTACCACTCCCGTTCCATCGGCTACACCCGTGCCGAGCCTCCCAAGTGGATGCATTGGCAGCCGCTGCCCGTGACCGGCATGGTTCTGACCCCCGGCCAGCTTTTCGTGGCTGGTCCTCCGGATGTTGTGGTTCCCGGAGACTCACTGGGGGCGTTCGAAGGTCGGGCCGGTGGCAAGCTGCGCGTCGTCCGGACTAGCTCGGGCGAGACCCTACGCGAGTACGATCTGCCCTCGTCCCCCGTATTCGACGGCCTGATCGCCGCCTACGGAAGGCTTTACCTGGCAACGCTTGACGGTAAGATCACTTGTATGGGAAAGTGAAGGCAAGGGGTCGGCAGTCGTTCTGCCGATTCCATCAAAGAATACCCGGCTGGGTGTTTACGGATTCAAGAGGGAGAACCCATGAGCCACTTACTGGTACTCACCGCGCTCGCTTTGGGTGGAGCCGACGACTGGCCGCAGTGGCGGCACGATGCAAACCGCTCGGGCGCGACCGAGGCACAGGGGCCGGGTTCCGCCGCACGGCTGTGGGAGTTGTCGCTGCCGCGTCCGAATCCGGCTTACGACCATCAGTACCGCATGTGTGCCGACGCCGCTTATGCATCGGTCGCCGCGGGCGGACGGCTCTTCCTGCCATCCAACGTGTCCGACGAGGTGACCGCAATCGCTTTGAACTCCGGGGCCGTGCTCTGGCGTTTTCTGGCAGAGGGCCCGGTGCGGATGGCCCCGGTCATCGTAGGAGACAACGTGATTTTCGCCTCTGACAATGGTTATCTGTACGCCGTGTCCGCATCCGACGGCGAGCTTCTCTGGAAAGTGCGTGGCGTGCCGGAGGATCTACCCGCCAGCCGCATGCTCGTCAACGGCCGGATGAGTTCGCGGTGGCCGGCTCGGGGCGCGCCGGTGGAATATGAAGGCGTGGTTTATTTCGGCGCCGGACGGGAAAAAGGGGACGGGGGTCTCTTTGGAGAAATGGACGTTGGATAAAAGACCCCCGTCCCCTTTTCCACGCCCTGGCTCGAGCTATTGAGCCCGGATGGAAACTGGATCGAGTACTTCGGCCGCCAGCGGGTGCTGGAGCTGGCAATGGTGTCCGAATCCCGCTAGACTGATGATATGGAAACAGAAACAACGAATTTGACGGATTGGTCGCCGGACCAGATCGAGCTTGGGCGGCGCTGGGTGCAGGCTTGGAAAGCGGCCGGCCCGGAACTTGAGCGTTTGCGGCGAGAGGAACTGCGCCGCTTGGATGGCTTGCAGGCCATCTCGCTGTTGTGCGGCCCCGCCGATTATCACGTCCCACCGCGCGTCGCACGTTCCACGTCCGGTCTGGTGGAACAGCAACGCTGGTTCAGGAAAGCGGCGGGCCATGAATGAAGTCATTCGAGCTGCCGCCCAATTGCAAGTTGTGTGCGAAACCAACCTTTGGCGGTCCTGTCTTATCGGCGGGTTGGCTTTGCAGCGCTGGGGCGAGCCGCGCGAGACCATTGATGTCGGACCGGGAAAAGGGGACGGGGGTCATTTGTGCGAAGCACCGGAAGTTAACAGTTTAGTTCCCCAACCATGGGACAGGTCCGGGGCGGGCGGTGGTGGGTGCCGGGCGGTGGCCGAGAGGTAGCCGCCCGGCCACGGAATCGGCTTGTTCTGCGTAGAACCTCGTAGCAGGAGCTTCGGTCCGTTTTGGAGTGCGGCGGCTTGACGCCGCTTTCTCTTTGCGTCAGCTTTGCATTTTGTTGGAGGAGCGGAGAGAAAGAAAGGCACAGCCAAAGCGGCGTCAAGCCACCGCACTCCAAAGGGAGGAATCATGAAAGTCGGCTTCGACAGCTACTGCTACCATCGCTATTTTGGCGAGATCTACCCCGACCAGACGGATCCGGGTATCCACGGGTCGTTTCACGACTTCGTCCGCCGCGCGGGCGAGTTGGAGGCCGACCGCAGCGAAAAAGCCTGGCGCGAGATGAACGCCTTGATCCTCAAGGCCGCGTGCATCGGCGCCCAAATCATGCGGATCGTCGCCTCGTCGCTGATGTTCCGTTTCGAACCGCACGGGCCGCAGATCGAAGCGATCGTCCGCATGCTGAAGGAAAGCGTCGGACATCCTGAAGGTCAACTTCGACACGGGCAACGCCCTGCGGATGATGGAAGACCCCGTGGCGTGCTGGCCGTCGAGTCGGATCACCACAAGGACCATCAGGACGAGGATCAACTGGTCGCCAAAAGCATCGTGGACTTGAAGTTACGGGTTTCAGAGATTCAGAAGGAAAGGGAACGTTGACATGAGAATCACCGGGAGACTGTTATTGGTAGGACTCTGTGCCGCCGTGTGGAGCGGCTCGCCGTCGCACGCGGCAGAGCCCGCGCCCGAGGGTGGCGTATTTGCCAGGTCCAATCTCGTGGCATGGTGCATTGTGCCGTTCGACGCCATGAAGCGCAGCCCGCAGCAACGGGCCGAGATGCTCCAGCGTCTCGGTATTCGAAAACTGGCCTACGACTGGCGCGGCGAGCACGTGCCGACGTTCGAGGACGAGATTGTTCAATGCCAGAAGCACGGGATCGAATTCTTTGCCTTCTGGGGCTCCCACCCGGAGATCTTTCCGCTGTTGGCGAAACATCAGGTGAAGCCCCAGTTCTGGAGCACGGTGCCCAGTCCCGCCGCTGGGAGCCAAGAAGAAAGAGTCGCGGCTGCGGCTGAACATTTGCGCGAGATGGCCGAGAAAACTCGGCAGGTCGGCTGCCAGTTCGCGCTCTACAACCACGGCGGTTGGGGCGGCGAGCCGCGGAATATGGTGGCCGTGGTCGAACGGCTCCGCGCCCAGGGGCAGAACGACCATGTCGGCATCGTTTACAACCTCCACCACGGGCACGATCATATTCACGATTTCGCCGAGGTCCTGGCGGTGATGAAGCCTTACTTGCTGTGCCTGAACCTCAACGGCATGAACGACGGGGCCAAACCGAAGATTCTGCCGGTTGGTGCCGGCCAGCATGACCGCTCGATGATCGAAGCGATCAAGTCCTCCGGCTATGTGGGCCCGATCGGCATCCTGGACCACCGCAGCGACGTGGACGCCGAGGTAGCCTTGCGGCAGAACCTGGATGGTCTGAAGAATCTGCTGGAGCAGACGGGCGACGCAGCGGCGTTAAAGACGTACGAGTTACCCAGACCGGCTCGATAACGAGCCAGCACATTCCTCGAAAAGGAGAATCGCTTGTGAACCCGAACCATCAAGAAATCTCGCGTCGTGAGTTTGTTCGCGACACGGCGGCCCAGGCCGTCGGATTGTCCGTCGCATCATCGGTCGTCGCCGGCGCGTGCAACATCGTGCCGGCCGGCGCCGCCGAGGTGCCTGCGGAGATCAAGCAAACCCGCAGCTACAATTCCCAGATGGAATACCGCCGCCTTGGCAAAACCGGCCTATGGGTCTCGGCGGTATGCCTGGGCGGACATTGGAAGCGGATCGACAAGGTGATTGCGGCCGATGGGCCGCTGGATGCCACCAACGCGCCCCGCGAGGAATTGATGGGGCCGTTCATGAAGAACCGATACGATGTCGTCAGCCGATGCATCGAGCAGGGCATCAACATGATCGACCTGGCGGGCGATTCGGAGCCCGAAGTGTACTACAAGGTGCTCGAGGGCCGACGCGACGCCATGTATTTGGCCTACTCGCACCCGCGCAGCGAACTCCGCCCTCCCGAGAACCGCCGGGCCGACAAGCTGCTGGAATTGTTCAAGGCGGGATTGAAACGCTGCCAAGTCGAATACGCGGACATCTGGCGTCTGATGGCGCTGGAGCGAGGCGGTCGGCATTCCGAGGCCGACGTCGAGGCCATGATCACCGCCCTGGACAAAGCTCGACAACAGGGCCTGTGCCGGTTCACCGGCTTCTCCACGCACGATCGCCGATGGGCCAAGATGCTGATGGAGACCTATCCGGACATCGTGCAGGTCATCTGCATCCCGTACACCTCGAATACCAAGGTATTGCCCGAGGACAGCATGTTGGACGCGGCGTTGAAGTGGGATGTGGGCATCCTGGGCATCAAGCCATTCGCCAGCAATTCCTTGTTCAAGGGCGATGGTTCGCCCGACGGTCCTCATGTCGAGGACGACAATCGCATCGCCCGCATGGCTCTTCGCTACATCCTCGAGAATCCCGCCATCACGGCCCCGATCCCCGGCTTGATCAGTCTGGCTCAAGTTGACAATGCGGCCCGCGCGGTCCGCGAGCGGCGGGAACTCGATACGGCCGAACGAGCAGAACTGAAACAGGCGAGCGAGCGGGCCTGGGCCTGCCTGCCGGGCAACTACCAGTGGCTGAAGGACTGGGAATACGTTTAGACTGCCCGTCAACTTCCAACTTCCGAAGGAGAAACACGATGCGTAACGGTTGGGTCATGGGTTGCGTGATGGGCAGCGTGCTGTTGTGGGCCATGCTGCTGGCGGGTTGTCAAGGGGCCGGCAGCGGCGAACCGGTTTCCGAATCGCCCCGGCAGGCGGTCCCCTTGGAAGACGCCGTTCCGGTTGCCGCAGACGCGGAGAAACCCGCAGACGATCACGAAGCCGAGCAGTGGACCGGGGACGAGATCTTCACGGGCACCAATCTGCTGGAGGGCGTGTGGGCCCAGTTGCGGGAACAGGCCGCGACCGAACCCGCCGACAATTCCTACTGCTACGTCTGCCATGCCAATTACAAAGACGAGGATCTGACGAAGTACCATCAGCCGGTGGGCGTGGGATGTGAATTGTGCCACGGGATGTCCGACGAGCACAGCGCCGATGAAGACGGTCTGACTCCTCCGGAAATCATGTGGCCCAAGGCGTGGATCAACGTGACCTGCATGGAGTGCCATCCTTATGAGGAACTCGAACGGGAACCCGAGCACGGAGAGTTCCTTGCCCGACCGCAGCCCGATCAGGTCTGCACCGATTGCCACGGCGAGCATCACCGGCTGAGCGTAAGGACGCGAGTTTGGGACCGGAAGACCGGCAAGCTGACCGCCTGTGACGGAGTGCGCATGATGGATGTTGATTCTCCCGCAGGAGCAGCACGTTGAGAGCAGGGCACCATCCCGAGCAAGTGCCGGAGCTTGGCGAGGTGAACCAGGCGGCCCCCAGCGAAAGAACCGGCGTTGGCTGGTCGGCCGAAAAAATGAAGGAGCAAACGATGCGTATCTGCAAGCGAACGATCTGTGCGGCCTTGTTGTGTGGCGTGTGCTTCCCCAGCGCGACACTACATGCCGCCGCTGGGCAACAGCCCGAGGGTGACGTGTCGGCTTTGATCGCCTCCCTTACCGAGGCGATCGATGCCGGAAGCAAGACCTTTGCCATCGCTCCGGCCGTCTATCGTTTTGGCCGGCGCTCCTTCGAGTTGAAAAACGTACGAGACATGGAGATCGATGGTCAGGGAGCCACGTTCATTTTCGCGCTGCGAGGTGGGCGGGTGCGTCTGGAAT
>REEF01000380.1 GCA_007695205.1 Planctomycetaceae bacterium | reverse complement strand
CGCCGAGCGGGACCAAGTGGACTCGCAGATGCCCACCGGAAAATCTGGTCCCGCTCGGCGCGCGGGACCCACTGTGTCGTTGCCCGAAAACGACTCCCGACCCCGCTTCCCGCACTCGTGCAGGGCCACCTTGACGAACAAGAAACGCCTGCCCGGGCGCGTTCAGGCTGCCTTTGACGCTGGACCAAACCATCGGATGGCAACTCCCAACGAAAGTAATCGACGAGACTTCTTGACGGGCCGTGCGGCGATTCGAGTCGTCGAGGGCTTAGCGGATCGCGGTGCGGAAAGCGTGCCCGAGCCGCCGTTAACCGTGGCGCGACGCGAACCCTCGTGCCTGCTGCAGATCAGTCGACGGGCGATGGCGACCGACTTCCAGGTGTATCTGCACGCTCGACAGCATCAGATGGGCCCCGATGCGGCGATGAAGGCGTTGGATCTGGTCGAAACGTTGGAAGACCAGATGACGGTGTACCGCGAGCACAGCGAGGTCATGAACATCAATCGGCGAGCCGTGCGGCAGCCGGTGGTAGTCGAAGCCGGTTTATTCGGGTTGTTGGAAGTGGCCTTAGATTTGTATCGCGATACGGCAGGTGCCTTTGACATTACGTCGGGGCCTTTGTCCAAAGTCTGGGGCTTCTACCGGCGTGAAGGAGCGGTGCCCGATCCCGAGGTGCTCCAACAGGCTCTTTCACGGGTCGGAAGCCGCTGGATCGAATTGGACCGCCAGCAACAGACCGTTCGCTTCCTGCAACCCACATTAGAAATCAATTTGAATTCGATCGGCAAGGGCTACGCGTTGGATCGGTGCGGGCAATCGCTCGCAAAAGCAGGCGTTCAAGACTTCCTGATCCACGGTGGGCAAAGCAGCGTGCTGGCCGGGGGCTCGCAACCCGTGCATGCCGAGTCTCAACCCGGTTGGTTGGTCGCCCTGAAACATCCTTGGAAACCCAATCAGCGGCTGGGCCAACTGCGGCTGGTCGATCGAGCGGTGGGGACCTCCGGCACCCGAGCTCAGTTTTTCTACCACCAGGGTCGTCGCTATGGGCACGTGCTGGACCCGCGCACCGGCCAACCCACTGAGGGAGTTGTTTCGGCCACGGTGATCGCGCCCAGCGCCGCTTTGGCAGATGCCCTGTCCACTGCCTTCTTTGTGATGGGACCAGAGAAAGCTACCGAGTTTTGTGAACGTCACCCCGAAGTATCCGCCATCCTCGTGTGCCCCAGCCAGCGTCGCGGTGGTTTTGATATCCACACCATCGCATTGGACGACGACGTCTGGATGCCCTCGACCGGCGCAACCTCAAGCACCTAAGTGCCATACCGAAGTTGCAGCGTTCCGCGCCAGCGGTGCTACGAAGGATCATCATCAAGGAGAAATCTTATGGCAAACCACCGCTTCTTCCCTGGCATGTCGTTGATTGTCGTGACGTTCCTGGTGGCGCAAATGCCCTGCGCGGCCACGGACAAGCTATCAGCAGGCTGGCGCCACACGATGATGATCGAAGACGACGCAACGGCTCTTGCCTGGGGAGATGGACGTTACGGGCAATTAGGCGATGGCCGGTGGGATGCCAGCCGAATCCCGGTCCCCGTCGTGGGGCCTGACGGCACGGGCCGTCTGACCGGATTAGTCGCGGTCAGTGCCGGGCAGCACCACACGTTGGCATTGGACCAGGATGGACGGGTCTGGGCATGGGGTAACAACACGTTCGGACAACTGGGCGATGGGCGATGGGGCCTTGATGCCCACAGCTCGATCCCAAGACAAGTGCTAGGTCCGGAAGGCCAAGGTGTCCTGGACGATGTCGTCGCGGTTGCCGCCGGTTGGGATCATTCGGTGGCTCTGCTGGCCGACGGGACGGTTTGGGCCTGGGGCAGTCGGTGCCAGGGTCAGTTAGGTGACGGTCGACGCGATTCCAACAGTTGGAGCGCCGTGCCCACCCCGGTCGCTGGTACGGCCAACGAACCCATACTCGATAGAATCGTCGCCGTGGCCTGTGGTGCATTTCATACTCTGGCGCTGCGCGACGATGGTACCCTGTTGTCATGGGGCGGCAATGACGAAGGCCAGTTGGGACGCGGCGCGCTGGCGCGCCGGATGCATCGTTTGAGCTTGCAGGTACCCTGGACGGCGCCCCGTCAGGGAAGCTGGTCCATCGCGCTGGGCTACACCTACAGCGACCCCAGCCACCGCGATGTGGCCGATCGAGTGGCTCTGATCGATGAATTCGATGGAGACCCGCTGGAGGTTGGCATAGAAGAAGCAGATGCAACCCCGCGAACGGCCGTAAGCAGCCGGCAAGCCGATCACGTGATGATGCGAGCCAGGATCGGCTACCCGACCGAAGCTCGGTTGGGTGTTCCGATCCTCTTGGATCTGCAAGAGATTCTGGTCGGGCAGAACCTGCGTGATGACGATTATGCCGAGCAGATCCATCTGTTGCTGACTCATCGTCCAACGGGCGAAGTAGTACGGATCGATCTCGGTGACGGGTTGGATCTAACCTTAGCACGACCCGCGCCGGTCGTCGCACCCGATGGTAACGGCCGGTTGAACGACGTTCATCAGTTGGCTTGCGGCGAGTACCATTCGGTCGCGCTGCGCAAGGACGGTTCGGTGTGGGCCTGGGGATACAATGCGACCGGCCAATTGGGAAACGGCTCGCGAACCGCGACCGCGATCCCCGTGCAGATGGCAGCCGGATCCAGCGGTCAAGGGTTTGTCGAAGACATCGTCGCCGTAGCTGCGGGCTACGAGTCCACCTATGTGTTGGATCGAACCGGGACCGCTTGGGCCTGCGGTTGGAACGTTTACGGCCAATTGGGCGCGGACGAACCAGCGCATAGCGCCGGCGGCTATCCGTCGCTACGACAAGTTCGTCAGGACAACGACAACGGTGCCGTCGTCCAGGACTTGGCAACGATCACCGCGGGTGCTTACCATGCGTTGGCACGACAGACCAACGGGCGGTTGCTTGCGTGGGGGCACAACGGGTTTGGACAATTGGGCGATGGAACGGTCCAGGACCGAGCGTCGGCCGTTGTGGCCGCCTCGTTGCAAGCCGACTTCCGCCCGCCGCCCGCTCGCACTTCGGCAAACGCTGCCCCGCCGGCGCCCGATGTCCCACTGCTTCTGGTCGACGTCGACCCTTCATCGACCGTTCGGAACGTGCGTCAGCACGGGGCCACCGGAGATGGAGTCCATCTGGACCAAACAGCGATTCAAAAGGCCATCGATGCCGTCCATCAAGCAGGCGGGGGTACCGTGCTGCTGCCCGCCGGAACCTATCGATCCGGCACGTTGTTTCTCCGCAGCCACGTTCGCCTGCATCTGGAATCGGGGGCGACCATCCTGGGCAGCACCAATCGTCAACATTATCAGACCGATCGAGCGCGTCCCGGAGTGATCGTCGCCCAGGATGCCGAGAACATTGCGATTACCGGAGCGGGCGTCATCGATGGGCAGGGCCATTTCTGCCCGAATCGAGGTTGGCGACATCGCATCTTCAGCTTCTACGATTGCGATGGCGTCACCATCGAAGGCATTACCACCAAAAACGCCGGGTCTTGGACGCAGCACTACGTGAACTGCCGCAACCTGGTCATTCGCGGCGTGACGGTCAACAGCGTTCGGCCGCGACGAAACAACGATGGAATCGATCTATCCGGGTGTCAGGACGTGCTGATCGAAGGTTGTATCGTCGCCTCGGAAGATGATGCCATCGTCATCAAGAGCCAATCCGCTGATCTGGTGAACCGAAACATCCGCGTCATCAACAACACGGTTTACACCTTGTGCAATGGGTTCAAACTGGGGACGGAGACACGCGGGGACTTCGAGGATATCGTCTGCGAGGATCTTCGAGCTTTCGGCGGATCGACGCTCGCCGTCTGGTCGGTCGATGGATCGCGAGTGCGTCGAGTTCGCATCTCGAACGTCCGGGCCGCCGACTCGCGTTTTCCCCTGGGGATTCGTCTGGGTGCCCGTCTTCGAGAATCCTATTTTTCCGAAGGAGAAGAACGGGTTCCCGGAATCTTGGAAGACGTGGTGATACGCGACGTCCAGATTGTCATGCGCCAGCGATCCTTTCGTGACGTGTTATTGGATCATGGCATTGAAAACGCCGAGGTGGCACACCAGCTCTGGATACGCCCGGCAGAGACCAGCTTCATCTCAGGACTGCCCGGCCACCCGGTACGGAATGTACTGCTGGAAGACGTTCGCATCTCGTACCCGGGCGGTGGCACCGCGGACGAAGCCCATATCCAGGTCCCCCAACGGCCGACCGCTTATCCCAACGCCGGCATGTTCGGCCGTCTGCCTGCCTGGGGCCTGTACGTCCGCGACGCGGAAGCCATTACCACGGAACGCCTGCAACTTTCTTTGCAACAACCTGACGAAAGACCCGCCATCGTTACCGAGCCGAGTGCGAGTCTCGAGGGAGCCGGCAGAATTCAGGAGCACGGAAAGGCGTCTGGAGGCTGAAGTACTACGAAGCCGGCAGATTGTTCTCGCCTGCGGCTGGCTGGCGAAAAACCGTGCAAGAAGTCGAAGCATCACTCGGTCTGAGCACCGACAGAAGGCCTGACCCCAGCGAAGCCTCTCACTATTTTCATGACCGGAAGCAGAAACGGCCTGGTCGCCTAGGCCGTCGGCCGGTCCGCGCGGTCGGATTATGATGGACGCCGGCACCTTCCACCTGCCTTCCGTACCGGGCAGTGGGCGAGCCATCCATCCCCAGCAGGATGCGATCACCGAATCGTGGAGCGAACTTCTGCACGACGAGACCGAGGACGGCCGTGGCCAGCTTTCCTGACGTCCGCCCCACACGGATCAGGCAATCGTAGAACCGGTCCCCATCATCTTCCACGCCGCCCGCGACGAACCAAGCACTGGCCGTGCGTCGATCGCCGGCCAGGTTCGAGCAAATACCGAAGTCAAACGCCAGAACCTGACTTACCGCGCCCCCTCGACATGCCCAGCCTAGACCCTAAGTGGGGCATTTGTTTGGTTGACAGGATTTGCGTCACAGGTACAATCCACGATGGTGAGCAACATTTGCTTTGCACGCTGGCTGGTCAGGCCAGCGTTACCGAGGCGATGAAGTTCGCCTCAGATGATGCCAAAACCAAAGTCATCGTCTACCACTGGCGGTCCTAGAGAAACACAGTTGAGAACAGAGGCCCATTCAAAAAACGAGAGTCACGATAATGAAAGCTTGCATCGCGTTTTGTGTTATGCTTACCGCCGTAGCCCTCTTTCCGGCGGCCGCCAGCGAACCTGTGCTTCTGATTGTGGACACGGATCTGGCCCCGGATTGTGATGATGCGGGGGCATTGGCGGTGGCGCATTATCTTACCAATAGGGGCGAGGCGGAACTGATCGGCGTTATTACCTCCACCACCGGTGATTACATTGTTGCTGCCGCTGACGCCATCAACCATTATTACGGCCGCCCGCACATTCCCATCGGCCTCTCTGTGGTGGAAAAGAACCAGGTGGGTGATTACACACCGGCCCTGGCCGATACGGGCAGTTTTCCCAGTCAACAGACCAACGAGACGGCGTATGATTCGACCACGCTTTATCGCAAGCTGCTGCACGAAGCGGAGCGTCCGGTGAGAATCGTTGTCATAGGTTACCAGGGGCCCCTTTCCGCGTTCCTGGAGTCCGAAGCCAATCATGGGGCAGACGGTATTGCCTATACCGGCATGGAATTGGCGGAGCAGAAAGTCGATAGGTTGGTGCTCATGGCGGGAAACTTCGAAAGACCGGGCCACTTCGAATGGAACGTCGCCAATGATCTCGCCGCCGCGCAGAACGTAGCGGAGAACTGGCCGGGAGAGATCATTTACAGCGGTTATGAAATCGGCACTCGTATTCGCACCGGCGAAGCACTGACACACCCCGAAATCAATCCCGTGGCCATGGCCTACAAGCTGTACGGCGGGGCCGGCGGTCGCGGCGTGATCGGCAATCGCCAGAGTTGGGACCAGGCTGCGGTCGTGCACGCGGTGCGCGGAAATCATAGCGGAGGGGAACGTCTTTGGAATCTCAGCGATTACGGGACGGTCGTTTTCAACGAAAGCAGTCCGCATACTGTGTTTACCGTCGACTCCGATGGTCGCCATCGTTACAAGATTGAACACATGAACCCGGATGAAGTTGCAGATATCATTGAAGAGATGATGGTAGCGCCGCCTGCAATAGACAATGAGCCTTCACGGCTTCGTGTTACTGTGAATACATCAGCGCCTGTAGTGGCTGCTGATTTGGAAGTGACGGCACAGCTTGAAGACGAGAAGGGAAGGCCCGTGTTCGAATCTCGCGCGGTGAACTGGAGCGCGACAAACGGCGGCAGCTTCTCTTCGTCGCAGACAGCGACCGACAGCCATGGTCGCACTACGGTGACTTTCACGGTGGCTTCCCAGGAGGATGTCGAGCATGTGGTGACGGCAACCGATGATGCGGACGGTTCGATCACCGGCGACAGTGCGCTGATTACGACCAGGAGCACGGGTGGGCTGATCGTTCATTATCTCTTCAACGAGGGGGAGGGCAGCATCGTGGCCGACCAGAGCGGAGTTGGCGATCCTCTGGATCTGGAGATGTTCGGCGGCGCGCGATGGTTGGAGGGCGAAAACGCGATTCTGCTGGACGGCTCAACCGGATATTTGAGGAGCAAGGGCGCCGCGAAAAAATTGCACGCGCTGATCACCTTTGCCGGAAAATTCACTGTCGAGGCATGGGTTGCCCCTGCCGATGCCATCCAGGGGGGGCCGGCCCGGATAGTCACCTATTCGCAAGATAGTGGCGGCCGTAACTTCACGCTCGCGCAGGGCCATTGGGAAGAGGAAAACAATGCCATAGCCTTGCGGCTCCGCACCACGAGGACCGACAATAACGGCATGCCGCAATTGAACGCGACAGATGTTCTGACTACAGAACTCCAGCACATTGTAGCGACCTACGACGGCTCGATGCTGCGGATTTACCGCAACGGCAGCGAGGTTGCCTCGGAAGAACGGGTGGGGACCCTGGAAACCTGGAACTCCAGATTTCCTCTTCTTCTGGGCGCCGAGGCGCACTTGGCCAGTTACTGGGCCGGCGCTTTGCACGAGGTGGCGATCTACGACCGTGATCTGAGCGCCTCGGAAGTGGCCGAGAGGCACGACGCGGGTGTTTCCCCGTTCGGTGAATCCGGCAGCGTCCGGTAAACGGCGTGGCCGCGGCGGATGGTTCCGGGGAGGCTTGTGAGTAAGGCAGAGGCTCTCAGGAAAGAATTGGGGATTTTGATCATCACACAAGATACAGCAAGAAGATTGGAAGAGTTCGCAGTTCCCTTCGCAAACGTTTCAGACTGGCAACCAGGAAGATAAGTAGTTGGCGTTCGTCTTGGAATCCGCTTGGCTGGCTGCTGGTTTTCCTTTCCCAGTAGCATGTTTGCGGGGACTGGTGAAACGGTATCGCCTGGGCAGGGCGATGAGCAAAGAAGGATCTTGTCGGATGAATCCGTTGTTTGGACGGCTTTGCAGTCAGCTGTGCTGATCTACAAAAAAATCCCCGCCCTGCCGCTCGACGCTTGAGCGTCGAGTAGGTAGGACGGGGACATGCACGAAACTATCAGCATTCTAAGCACCGTGCGAGAAATAACTGACGCACTTTCGGCCCCCCCTCACCCTGCCCTCTCCCCGGAGGGGCGAGTGGACATACCCGCCGTCGACCGCGAGCGTTTCGAGAATCGGCTTGACCTTTTCGACGGTCTCACGGTGTCCGTCGGCCATAAAGCAGGCCCCTTTCGCAGCCCCTTCCATACCGCCGCTGGTGGCAAAGGTGCAATTCCTGTGGACGTCAGGGTCAGGCTTGCATTTTACACTTTAGGGAAGTGGCGAATGGTGGT
>REEF01000295.1 GCA_007695205.1 Planctomycetaceae bacterium | reverse complement strand
GACAGCCAGCTTTTGAACAGGGACAGCCCCTGAAGGCTGCGTGGCGAAGGCCGGCATGGTTGCCACATCGGTCGAGGCTCGCCTTCCGATGGGCAGAGCTGGGACCAACGCTCCAATCACACGGAAGGATGGTTTACTGCCCCCACATACGAGTCGCGGTGGCAAGAAAGCTGGCTGTCCCCATTGACATTGACATTGACAGTGCAGGACGGAGACTTCACGCGGGTCAAACACCTCGCCATGAGCGACACGAGCCATAACAGCGACGACGCACGGCAGTCGGCCGTGCTCGCAAATCCGCTTTGCCACTCACGCAAACAACCGGAATCGCCGTGGCGTGCGGATGGTGACAAGCGAGCGACGGCAGTCGATCGCGAGGTGCAAGCCCGGTCGACGGAACGCCCGCAAGCCCACGAGCGGCAGGCGAGGGTACAAGGGTTGCCCTTCTTTCGCCGGGTACACGGCGATGCCTGGCAAGAGTTCCAGCAGAAACGGCGGCTGCGAGGCCAGCTCGTCCCGCTTGCCCGGCACGTTGGCGTGCAGCCAAGCATTCGCAGCCAAGTGCGATACGGGTTCGCCAGCAACGCGGATGCGCACCAGTTGGCGAAGATAGCCCGGCTGAATACCCGCCCAAGCGGTCAAGTGCCGCTCGTTGATCAGCAGGTTGTAATTGCAGCCGATGTCCAGAATGGCCGGAAAGCGGGGTACGCGTGGGTCGAATTCCTGGATGCCTTGCTCCGTGACGCTGATCCAAACGACGATCTGGTCGCGTTTGACGGAAAACGGCCGCCCGCGGACCTGCACACGGGTGGCCTGATCGAAATACGGCAAATCGCGAATGATCGACGGCACTGGTAAGCAACCTTGGGGTCAGACGTCCCAGCAGGTAACCTCGATTTCTTCGTCCGGCTCGAACGCGCCGGGCTCGGTGAACCCGACGATGAAATCGTCGCGCGTCAGGCCTTGGCCGAAACACCGCTGATACAGTTCGGTCTGCGTCTTGCCGAAACCAACCCGCTCGTCGCCGTGATAAGCGACCCACTGGCCGGGATGCGTCCGCAGCAACTCCGGTAGATCGCGCCGAAAGGCGTCGATCGACTTCTGAATCATGGGCAACGGCTCCGAGTCCAACAGTTCCCTGAGCCCCGCGGCCCGCTGCTCGTCGGCCAATTCCAGCGGTTCGACTCCTGCTTGTGCCTGCACGCTCATCCCCAGTCTCCTTTGTCCGTTCGTCGCAATCGCCACATACGTCGATTATAGCACGCTTCGCCGCCTTTGTGAACGAAGACAGCCAGCTTTTGAACAGGGACAGCCCCTGAAGGCTGCGTGGCGAAGGCCGGCATGGTTGCCAGATCGGTCGAGGCTCGCCTTCCGGCGAACCTGGCAAACAAAACCCCATGTTCAAACACAGCGGTTGATGCCTTGAAAGACGGACACGTTAGACCGGTCAAAGGCCTAGCCCCGAGCGACACGAGCCATAGCAGTCCCTCCTATGGAAAGATGCAGCGGACTTCCGAGCCGATGACTTACAGAGCTTACCAATCCATTTGCTTCCGCGAGACCTCATCGTAAACGGAAATGAGCCATGCACTTGTAAGGACAAACCCCGTATAGAGACCATAGAACGGCAGGACGTAAAGCAACCTGGAATCATCGCCATGCGTCGAGATGAAAAACAGACCTGCCAGCAGTTGCAGAGACGCCAAAGCGGCATACCAACCGAAAAGCAAAAGAGCATTTGTCCCACTGGCGAGTATCAGAAAGAACATGCCAAGCGTGACCATATAGATGATGGGCAGCAGCAGCAGGTCGGGTACGTAGGTCGCAAGAATCCACAGAAGAAGTTTTGCGCGGAGTATGCGAGGCTCTCGCCAAGCCCGGATCAAAAACTTTCGCAGCACCTGCAAAGAACCGCGAATCCATCGGTAACGCTGATTGACGAGCGCAAAGTGCGAGGCGGGCGACTTGGTGAATGATAACGCATCCGGTTCGTATGCGATGTCTCCGCCGAGACATAAAATCGAGAGCGACAGATCAAAATCCTCCGCAAAGGTGTCTCCTTCAAACGGTCCCGCATCCGGTCCGAGCGGCTCTTTTGCTGACGTATACTTGCAAAATACCTGCTCCATCGCCGTGCGTCGGAACAGGCCGATGGGGCCCGGCACAATGAGAACGTTGTTGAAATAACCCTGGCCGAGGCGTACCGCGCCGTTGGCCATGAGATATTCCAGGCCTTGCAGTCGAGTCATCAGGTTCACCCGATTGCGCACACGCATTTGGCCTGCGACGGCGTCGACACGTAGCGATATCATGCGTTTCACCAGGTGCTTCAGCGAATACGGATCAAGACGAGAATCGGAGTCGATGCAGAGAATCAGTTCCGCTTGTGCCTGCTTGAATCCCGTATTGTGAGCGCTCCATTTGCCGCCGTTCTTCTTGTCAATTACCTTGATCGTACACTTGCCATGGCAGCCCGCATAACGCCTTGCCCGCACCAGGGTATCATCGGTCGAGCCGTCATTGATGACCAGCACTTCATAGTCAGGATAGTCCAGGGTCAGCAACGACTCCAACGCCGACTCAATCGTCTGACTCTCGTTGTACGCTGGCACGAGGATCGATACCTTCGGCCAAGCGGCCAGTTCCCCGGAATAAGCTCGGCAATGCTGACGGCGACTGAGAAAGGACAAGAGGAAGAACGACGACCAACGGGTGCCGGAGAACAAGCCGACGCTCGCCAGTATCCATCGAGCCGCGCGGAGCGTTTCAGGGTCACCGATCGCTGGACGGCAAAGTTGGTAGACTGCAACTACAACTAAGCCGAGTGAAAACGAGAATCCCAACAAGAACAGGACCCATTCGCGTTGCTGAACGGATCGCGACCAGCGGTTCGTTGCTGACGGCATGCCGTGTTGGGAACGGATCGTGGATGCCAGCTTCTGGCTCGCGGCAATCATTTTCAGTCGACCTGATAACCCCTCTCTTCTCGACGAACCCTCAGATGACGGAGAGAAACAGGCCGTCGTCCAGTTTTTGCTGCAGCCGTTTTATGCGCCCAACACTATTCTCCGGCAGGACTGCGGCAAAGATGGCGACGGTCCTCTGCAACAGCTCTGCCTGAATGCAATACTGGTCGTCGGAAAGGTCGTCTCCCCCATTCATAAACTGATCGCTGTAGGATTCCAGCCGATCGACCAGAGCAGCGGGGTCTCCCACGGCATGCTGGATTACGCGGATCGCTCGCGCACGATGTCGATCGATCGCCCATTCGGCCGCCGCCACCAACGAGCTGTCCAACTTCATCGAGAGCACCGACTCTCTTAGCTGACTGCCCAACAGGTGCAGCATGGCTCCGTCGCCACCCGCTGCGTGCAAGGATGGCTGAAGCAGAGGGTGCTGGGACGCTACGATCTTCGGGTCGCTAGTCGTTTCAGGGGCACGGCGGAGCACGGCGACTGCGATACCTACCCCGCCACAGAGCATCAGGAAGGCGGAAAAGCGAATCGTGGGATTGAAGTAAAACGGCGCCACCCAGATCAACCTTGCTTCAATCTCGTCGCCCGAAGCAAGTGTGCGCATCCCGTCTGGGGGCAAGTCGCAACTCAATTCGACGAGCGCGAATCCAGGATCCTCTGGAAGAGGCTGGATGGAAAGCGGGCTGCCAGTGAACCGCCGCTGAACATAACGCTGCTTCACATCCCCCACTTCGCTTTTCGGTTCGACCAATTGCAGCACCACCCGGTCTTGCCGATCCAAGACGCGTGCTTCCCAGGACGGGAGCCGCAACCTGGCTCGCACACCGTCTTTCTGAGCCAAGACGATCAGGGCGTCCCCCGGTTTTACCGTATTGGGAGAAGTGTTGCGGTAGATAATGCGTCCGGCATACGGCGCCGTGATGCAGAGCGATTGTTCAAGCGCGTCACGAGCAGCCTCGGTCTGACGTACCTCGACTTCCAACTGCTTGCGCTGTGCCTCGTGATACCTGGTCGCGCGTATGCGATCAGCCTCGAGTTGTTCTTCCATCGCAGTTCGCCGACTTTGTAGTGTCGCCAACTGCTGATCCAGCATTTCCAGCCGCATACCAAACGTCTTGGACTGGTCGTGCATCACGAGAACCAGCGTCTGGAGAAGACGCTCTAACTCGTCCCGAGCAGCAACAAGTTCCTCAAGCCGGTTTTTCCGGCGGGCTACTTCTTCGACAGCAATCTGAGCCTCGCTGGATATCTCGTCATGTTCCTCTTGGGAGATCGCCGAACGGTTCTCGAGCGCCGCTGCGCGCGCCAAACGCCTTTGTTGAAGTTCTTTCTCAAACTCCGCCTGTTTCAACTCGGTATGAAGCGAACGGATTTGCTCCTGGAGTTGCAACAGGCTATCGCGCCGACCCAGTTCATCGCGGGCCAACTCGCGCAACACGCGGCTCTTCTCCATTTCCAGATCGTGTTGATTCGCCTGATGATGCCGGCGCTCGCCCAGCGCGTCCGTCAACTCTCGAATCAGTTCGTTGTCAAGCTCCAATGGCTTGCAGTCCAGCCGCTCTTGTTGCAGCAGCAGATCGTCCAGCTTGAGACGGAGCGATTGCAGATCTGCTTCGCGCTCCGGCGAGTGGAATTTCAGCAGTGGCATCCCCTCGCTGACCCATTCATCTTCCGTAACGGACGCGACGTACCACTCCCGCGATGCGCGAACGGTGTACAGGTCGTTCGCACGCAATACCCCCTCGCGATGGAGGATCAGTTGCACGACAACCGCAGCAAGCGTGATCAGCAAGCCGATGGCCAGTGTGGTCCATCCGCACCAAATCAACCATCGGCGCCGTTGCCCCGTAAGCCGTGCATTACGCGCGCCCCAAACATGCAAAGCACAAGCGATGCAGTACGCCCCTAAGCCCATCCCGCCCGCAAGCGCAACCAGGGTGAAGACTCGTCCAAATTCGTCGTTCACATCAACCTCATTGAAAACCAAGAAGTTCATCCAATAGGTGAATTCAACGCTCCTCCTTCATCCGCCTGTTGCGATGATCCCACCGACTGCTGTGCCTTGACCGCCGTCCCGTCAACCAACTCGGCACGTGTGACGTCGACCGTGCGCGGGCCAGCGATCCCCAGCTTCACCCGGCCTTGGGAAATTCCCAGCACCCGGAGGTTGACGCACGAGCCGATTTGAATCTCCTCGCCAATCCTTCTACTTAGCACAAGCATGCCTTGCCTCCAATACCCTTGCGTTACCAAATGGTCGGTTTTCCAGTGCCGAGGATGGCAAAGTCTGCTCCTGCTGCCGCTGAAATCCGGCGATGACTCCGCGCCAACCAGATCGCGGACTCGCGGTCCTGGGTGATGTGGAGCACCAAACCCAGCTTAAGCCTGGTCAAGATTTGGCTGAGCCAGGGCGAAGCCGAGTGCAAAATGAGCTGACCCCCGTTTTGGTGCATGCGTTTCTGACGCCGGACCAGCCAGCAAAATCCACTGGAGTCGATCATTTCCAGGTCGCTCAAGTCCAGCAGAACCCTGCGACCGTACGCTTCGGTTCCCAAAATCTCCGCCAGCGGATCGCCAGTCTGACAGACGTCGCTCTCTCGCAACTGGCCGGAAATCGCCACGCAAGCGAGCTCTCCGTCATCTGATTGCAGTGTGAACATGACCCAAATCTCGTCAGGACCATCGGACCTGTCGACAAAGTTTCCTCGGATAAGCATGACAAAATCAATCACGCTAACTGGGTAGCAAATTTCATGCCGAGGTCTCATTGGCGAGAACGACGCTTTCGTAACTCGTGCATTTCCAAGGCATTTCGAGATGGACAGCGGTTGTTGGGCGTGGCCTATTCGAAGCATAGGCGCCTTGGTTTAGGGCGCAAAGCTTGCCCGCGGCGCCCTGAAACGGTACACTGTATGGGTGGAGCAAAGAATCGTAGCACAAGAGGGATGTTGCATGAGATATTCGTTAGTCGTTGTCAGCGGGGCGTCGTTGGGTACCATTTTGCGGTTGGACGCGGCCGTTCCGGCAGTGACGATAGGTCGCCAGAGTATGCGGGATCTGCGACTGAACGACGATCGAGTCAGCCGCCTGCACGCACGACTGGTGTATCGCGCGAATCACTGGTTTTTGGAGGACTGTGGGAGCCTGAATGGAGTGTTCGTCAATTCGCAGTCCGTGCAGAAAACGATGCTTGAACCCGGCGATTTGATTCGCATCGGTAACAATTTGCTATTGTTTACGAACGAGGATCACGATCCCGGGGACGCAGGGGCGAGTGCCGAGAAGCCTCGGCCAACGGCGTTGATGAAACTGAAGAACAGTGCTCAGCGTGAGTTGGCCGAACATAGCCTGAGCGGTTCGTTAACGCGCGTGACGCGCGATTCAGCGGTACTTTGCCGGATGGCGAACCTCTTGCAGCAGCATCCTAACACCGAGTCCTTGCTGCATGTGGCTTTGGACTCGCTGGTCCAGGGGGTCACGCCGGATTCGGCTTCGGTGTGGCTGGTGGGGGCCGACGGCCGGTTGCGCTGCGTCGGCCGTTTCGGCGATGCGGATGACGAGCATCTGTTAGCCAGTCTGGCCGTCGAGAAGAACAAGGCGCTGGTCGTCGAGCAGCCGGAACCGTCGTCTGGTGCGTCCGATACGTCGTCTCCGATGGGCAGTGGGATTGGTGTGCCGATTCCCGGCGCTTCCAGTTGTCGCGGGGCCATCGAGTGCCACCGCACGCTGGACCGTGGGCTGTTCCAGCGAGCGCATCTGGATTTTGCGGTTGTCGTGGGCTACCAATTGGGCGCGGCCCTCGAGAACCTGGAGCATCGGGAACGATTGGAGCAGGCGAACGTGCAACTGCGTCGCCAGTTGGCCAGTCAGACGAAGTTGGTGGGATCCAGTCCCGCGATGAAAATGATCCAGGAATCGATTGCGCGGATCGGCCCAACTCCCTCGACGGTGCTGATTCTGGGAGAAAGCGGTACGGGTAAAGAGCTGGTGGCTCGCGCGATTCACGAGATCAGCCGCTACAGCGCCGGGCCTTACGTACCGGTCAACTGCGCGGCCTTCAGCGAATCGTTGTTGGAAAGCGAATTGTTCGGGCACGAAATCGGTGCGTTTACCGGCGCCGACCGTCGCCACATCGGACAATTAGAACGAGCCCATCGAGGGACGATCTTCCTGGATGAAATCGGTGAGATGAGTTCCTCGTGTCAAGCGAAGGTGTTGCGCGTGCTGGAAGGCCATCCGTTTCAGCGGTTGGGTGGGCAGGAATCGATCCAAGTCGACTTGCGCGTTATCGCGGCTACGCATCGGGACTTGACCGAACTGGTCCGACAAGGCCGGTTCCGTGAAGACCTGTACTACCGGCTAAGGGTGATCGATCTGCTGATCCCGCCCCTTCGGGAGCGCGAAGAGGATGCGATCGAGCTGGCGTCCTCGTTCCTGGAGCACTTCCAGCGGCACGTGGGGCGGGGACCACGGCGGTTATCGACCGAAGCGATCGAGGCTATACGCCAGCACCCTTGGGCCGGCAACGTTCGCGAGTTGAAGAATGCCATAGAGCGGGCGGTTGTCTTGGGACAGTCCGAGGAAGTCGCTCCGCACGATATGGGGATCGCTCCGGTGACGCGGGAAGGCTCGCCCTCTCCTGAGTTGATGACGCTTCGAGAAGCCGAGTCCCGCCATATCCAGTACGTACTCGGCCGAGTCGCAGGGAACAAGGCCGAGGCGTGTCGTGTCTTGGGCATCGGCCGTGGAACACTGTATAAGAAAATCCAGCAATACGGCATCACCGAAACGAACTGACGGGATTGTGAAAAGGTGAAAAGGACAGGCATTTTCTTCTTGGAATTCCCACGGCCATGAACATGGGCCCCGCCCTGCGGGCTCGATGCAGGGCTGCTGAAAGCCCGCCACCGGCGCCCGTGAACGGGGATGCGGCGTACCTGCCGCGCAGAAAGGATTGG
>REEF01000256.1 GCA_007695205.1 Planctomycetaceae bacterium | reverse complement strand
CCCCGAAAACGTCATGGCGGACAGTGGCAGCGTCGCACGCGGTTCGAGTGCCTAGAGCCACGTTGGATGCTCGACGGTCTGGGATTATTCGACTATGACGCGGTATCCGCAGCGTGGTTTTCCGCAGCGCGAGGGGCCTGGGTCCGTTCCGACGAGATCGCGTTCATATCGGCAGCCGAGCAAGGCAAGCTTGCCGCCACCAACGGCGGTGACATTCCGGGCCGTTGGCTGGTGCGTCTCACGCCCGAAGCGACTGCAGCAGCCGGAACGGTGGAAGGTGTCGAACGTTGGCTGGACACGTTGACCGTGGATTTCCGAGTCCTCCGCGGCCTGGGTCTGCCAGGCCAGGTGTTGGCCGAAACGGATTCGCCATCAGCCGAAGTCCGCGCCGCGCTGGCCGCCAATTCCCATGTCGCGCATTTCGGTCCGGATTCGATCATCGTGGGGCAGGATACTCCACCGCCCGTTCTTCCGGACGATCCGCTGTTCGCCGAGATGACCAACCTGAGCAACGTCGGCCAGACCGGAGGCATGATCGGCGCGGACATCGGCGCAGCCGGCGCGTGGGCCATCACCACCGGCAGCGCGGATGTGGTTGTGGGAGTCATCGATTCGGGCGTCGATGTAACCCATCCCGACTTGTATCTGAACATCTGGATCAACCAGGGCGAAATCCCGGAGCAGCTTCGAGCCGAATTGGTGGACGTCGACCAGGATGGGCAGATCACGTTCTACGATTTGAACCATCCGGCCAATGCGGCTTGGGTGATCGATGCCAATGGCAACGGTTACATCGACGCCCAGGACCTGCTGGCCGATTCGCGCTGGGCCAACGGCGTCGACACGGACGGCAACGGATTCGTGGACGACCTGTTCGGTTGGAACTTTCGCAGGGGTCGAGACGAGCCGATGATGCGGAACGATCCGCGAGACCCTCTCGGCCACGGCACGCATGTGGCCGGAACGATCGCGGCCGTCGGCGACAATGGTCTGGGCGTCGCGGGGATCAACTGGCGTTCGTCGATCATGGTCCTGCGGTTTTTGGACGAGGCCAACTTCGGCGAGACATCGCACGCCATCGAGGCGGTGAATTATGCCACGATGATGCGTAGGGATTACGGCGTCAATGTCCGCGTGTTGAACAACAGTTGGGGACAAACGGGCGGGTACGATGCCAATGTGCAGGCAGCCATTGCCGCTGCGGGTGAGGCCGGGATCTTGTTCGTCGCGGCCGCAGGCAACGGCAATGTGCTGGGACTGGGGATGGATAACGACCGTGTGCCGCACTACCCAGCCAGCTATGCCCTGGAGAATGTGATCGCGGTGGCGGCCACCGATGCCCACGATCAACTGGCCAGCTTCAGCAACTACGGCGCGCGATCGGTCCATTTGGCCGCGCCCGGCGTTCGTGTGTGGAGCACAGTACCGGACGGCGGATACGCCAGTTTGAGCGGCACGAGCATGGCAGCAGCCCACGTGTCCGGAGCTGCCGCTTTGGCGTCGGCCCTGGTGCCGGATGCAACCTTGCCCGAGGTCCGCCGCGCGATCCTGGACGGCATCGACCGGCCGACTGGCGATGCTGGGGAGCCGATCCTGGCCGCAGTGGTAGCGACGGGTGGCCGGTTGAATCTGAGCAAAATGCTACAATCCGGCCACTTCGCGCCGCGGGCCGAATTGTTCCAAGCGCCGGACGTTGTCACGGACAGCGTCACGGGCAGCGAGATCGTCGTGCGCTACACGAACCCGGCCGGGATCGACCTGGACTCGCTGGACTCCCGTGACATCTCGGTCAGGCGTCGCTGGGGATCCGGGGAGGAACTGACCGTGACCCTGGTCGCCACAGAGGAACAGGCCGCGGGGCGCGATGTGCTGGCGACCTATCGGGTGCATGCGCCGGATGGAATTTGGGGTCCGCTGGATCACGGGGAGTATACGATCCTGCAGCAGCCGGGCCAGGTCAGCAACACAGGGCAACCGCCGCTGTACGCAGCGCTACAGCAGCTTGGCAGTTTCCGGGTCGAGATCCGCGATCCATCCGTCTTCTACGTTGATGCCTACGACGACGCTCCGAACGCGGCGCCCGGCGACGGCGTTTGCAGCGACTCGCAAGGCCGATGTACGTTGCGAGCGGCCGTGCAAGAAGCCAACGTAGCAGGCGGTCCTGTGACGATCGTCCTGGGCCCCGGTACGTTTTCCCTGACCGTCGATGGCGACGCGGAAGATGCGGCAACCACAGGCGACTTGGATATCCACGGCCAGATCACGATCGTCGGAGTGGGCCAAGGCGAACCGGCGATCGAGTTCCCGGTACTGTCCGATCTATCGGGTGTGACGAACCTGGTGGGCAACGGGACCGACCGCCTGTTTCACGTTCATCCGGACGGGCGACTGGAACTCGCCCGGCTGCGGCTCGGCGGCGGGGCCGCGGACCAAGGCGGTGCGATTCTGTCCGCGGGAGAGCTGGTGCTGCGCGAGGCCGTCGTGGCCGGGAACCTGGCAAGCGGCGTGGGCGGCGGCTTGGCGCTGACAGGAGGAACGGCCCACATCAACGAAGTCACGTTCTCCGGGAACGAGGCGTCCGGCGGCGGCAGCGCGTTGGCCATCACCGGCTATGCCGAAGCAGGGATTCACCGCTGTGCCATCGTCCACAACGGCGATGCGTTACTGGGTCCCGGATACGCCGTGCTGGCCCAGTCCTCCGGGACCATCGAAATCCAAAATACCACCATCTCGGGCAACTGGGGAGGCATTCGGGCGGGCGGCGACGTGTTGTTGGAGAGCGTGACCCTGGTTGAAAACACGCGGGGAGGGCTGCCCGGTTTGCTCGGCGAGTCCGGTACGGTGGCCGTCCACAACTCGATCATCCTGAACCATGGTCCGGCTGCGGGCGATATCCGGGGGACTGTGACTTCGCTGGGCTTCAATCTGGTCGGCGACGTCCCGGACGGACTGCTGACGGAAACCGATCTGCACGACGCCGGAGACGAGCCTGTTTACCTGCCGCTGGCCAATTGGGGCGGCGCGACGGTCGCGCATGCGCTGACGCCGACCAGCGTCGCCGTGGACGCGGGCGATCTGACCTCGCACCCGTCCACCGACCAGCGCGGCACGACCAGGCCCCAAGACGGCGATGGACGGCACGGCGCGGCTCCGGATATCGGCGCCTTCGAGCGTTACCAGGCAGCGATCAGCGGTTGGCTGTTCAAGGATCTGAACCGCAACGGCATCCGCGATCCCGACGAGCCGGGGATCGGAGGCAGGACCGTGTTCCTGGACCTGAACGGTAACGGCGTCCTCGATCCCGGCGAACCGGCGACGGTCACGGCTACCCCGTCCGGTATGTATCAGTTCGTCGGCATCCCGCCCGGCGACTATCGGGTGGTGGTGGCGGTCGAAGAGACCTGGGATCTGACCAACACCGGGCCCGGGTTCGTGGCCGGGGTAGAAACCGAGCTTGCCGGAGCCGATTGGCTGGGCGGATCGTCGCTGGTCATCAGCAGCGACGGGCGTTACGTCGGATTCAACCAAGCCCGCTATGGCAGCGGGAGCTGGTCGAGCAGCTTTCGAGTGTTCGACCGCCAGAACGACAACGCGGTCAGCTACCGCCACGACGTGCCGGACTCCGCCGCGTGGCATTACGCGCTGGGCACCGGCAGCCGCTTGGTGGCTTTCGGCGTGGACCAGCAGATCCTGCTGGTCAACATCGCGGACGCGACGGTCGCCGAGGTCCTGGATGTGGGGCCGGCCGCTGATCGGGAATTTGCGATCAGTTCCGATGGACGTTACGTCGTTCTGGATCAGCCGCTCGATCCGTTCGGCGAGGGCCCCCGCACGCTGGAGGTCCTGGACCGCTGGACGGGCGTCCGCGACCCAATTTTGGTCTGCCAGGCGGACGACTGCCCGGTCGTAGCGCCCTCGATCAGTGCCGACGGACGGCGGATCACCTTTGCCACCTCGGCCGCGGACCTGGTGACCGGTGATACCAACGGCGTGTCGGACGTGTTCCTGTACGACCGCGACACGCAAGAGCTACGGCGAATCAGCGTTTCGGACCAGGGAGCCCAGGCCGACGGCCCCAGCGTCCAGCCTCGCATCAGCGCCGATGGACGCTTCGTGACCTATTTTTCCTGGGCGTCTAACTTGACGCCGGGCGACACCAACGGCGATGTCGATGTCTTCCTGGTCGACGTAGAAAACGGGCAGACTCGCCGGATCAGCACGGCTGCCGAGGGAGACGGCCCGGACGGCGCCTATCTGGGGTACGGCAGTTCCTTGTCCATCAGCGGCGACGGACGGTTCGTGACCTTCACGTCCCTGTCGGACTTGGTCCCGAACGAAACGGGCGATCTTATCGACGCCTATGTCTACGACCACCAGACGCAAGAGCTGGCGCCGTTGCGGCTTCCGGTCGCGAACCAGTTCCTGCCCAGCCACGTGGCCATCTGCGAGGACGGGCAGTGGATCGCCATGCTGGAGTACAGTGCGGATCAGGACGCGGAGACTCAGCAACTGCAATTGTACGTGCTGCCGAATCCCCTGGCCCGGCTGGACACCCAAGCCGTTGGTTTGTACGCCGGCCAGAGCCTGGAGAATCTGGCATTCGGGATCATCCCGCTGCCCGGACAGATCACCGGACGCGTGTTCCAGGATCTGATCTGGAATTCGGTATACGATCCTGGCGAGCCCGGACTGGAAGGCTGGACCGTTTTTCTGGATACCAACGGGAACCGTCGCTGGGATGCAGGCGAGCCGCGGACGACGACCGACAGCGAAGGACGGTTCACGTTTGACTCGGTCCCAGCAGACCAGAGTTACGACGTCGTGGTGTTGGTGCAGGACGGCTGGACGCCCGTGCTGGCCGGTGCCGGCGAAGCCGTCGTGCGGGAAGTATTCGTACTGGCCGGCGAGTCCGTTCGGCAGGACTTTGGCATGAGGCTGAGCGAAACCAGCGGATTGTCCGGCGAGGCAGCGATCCGGGGCCGCGTGTTTCTGGATGCCGACGGGAATCTCCAACACGATCCGAACGAACCGGGCCTGCCCGGCAAAAAAGTGTTCTTGGACTTGAACGACGACGGAATCTGGCAGGAAGACGAACCCTACGCGATTACCGACCAGACGGGCCTGTACGAGTTCTCCGGGTTGGGAGATCGTGCGTATACCGTCCGAGTGGACACGGCTGGCCTGACCGGGCAGCAACGGCTGGGCGCGCCGGTCGAGAACCAGTTCGCCACGTCCGATCATTCGCTCGGCGCCGGAACCGTCCAGCCGCGTGGGATTGCGCTGGGCGACTTCAACGGCGACGGGCACCCGGATCTGGCGGTCGCCGTCTACCATCCGGTTGGTGTCAAGCTGCTGCTGAACGATGGCCACGGCAACTTCTCCGGGGCGCCGATCACGATCGACCTGCCGCCGGGCGCCGCAGGCGCGACGGATCTGGTCAGCGGCGATTTCAACGGCAACGGCACCGATGATCTGGCCGTGGTCAATTACCTGAGCGGCTCGGTGACCATCCTGTTGGACTTCGATGGCCAGCGGTTTGCCTCCGCCACTTCGGTAGCCGTCGGCCAGCAGCCGAGAGCGATTGCCGCGGGCGACCTGGATGGCGACGGCCACTTGGATCTGGTGGTCGCGAATTCGGGAGAGAACAACCTGTCGGTATTGCGGAACGATGGGCAGGGCAGCTTCACGGCAGACGCCGCGCAAATCCCCGTAGGCCAGCGTCCCATGTCGGTTGTGATGGGCCACTTCAACCACGATCAGGCACTCGATCTGGCGACCGCCAATCATGGGCGGGGCACGGACATGGGAGGCGTCTCCATCCTGGTGAACAACGGTAGCGGTACGTCGTTCAGCAGGACCGATGTGGCGTTGGACGATCAGCAGGCGAAACGGCCAGCCGACTTGGCCGTCGGCGACTTAAACGGCGACGGCCGAGCGGATCTGGCGGTGGCCAACTACGAATCGAACACCATCGCCATCTTGTTGGGATTGGGGAACGGCACCTTCCAGGTCGATTCGTACTTATCTGCTGGAGGCGTCGGTCCGATGGACATCGAACTGGCCGACTTGGACGGCGATGGCGATCTGGATCTGCTGGTCGCCTGCCTGGGCAGACACGGGGGCGATCAGGTGTCCATTCTGCGGAACACCCTGAAACAGCGCGGGTTCGGCTTCGAGCCGCCGGCCAGCTACGGGGCCACCGATCTGTTGATCCCAGTGCGGCTGGCGATCGCGACCGGCGACTTGAACGGCAATCGGACGCCCGACCTGGTCATCGCCAACGGGCTACGCGAGCGGGTTTCCGTGTGGCACAATACGGTAAGGCCCGGCGCCACGCGCGTGGCCTCGGACGGTCTTCACGCCATCGGCGGCGTGGACTTCGCCATCCAGCCCGTCAACATGCCGCCGACGCTAGATCCGATCCCGTCCATCGAGATCCTGGAAGACGCTCCGCTGCAGCACGTCGCCCTGACCGGGATCACGGTGGGCGACGTACAGATGCAGCCGTTGCGGATCGTGGCCAGTGCCGATGCTCCCGAGTTGATCGCCGACTTGACGGTCGCCTACACCTGGCCTGCGACTACGGGCGCCCTGTCGTTCCGACCTGTTCCGGATCAAAGCGGGACCGCCGTGATCACCGTCAAGGCCGAGAACGCCGGTTACGACGGCGACTTCGATACCCTGGAAGACAACGGCTCCGTCGAGCAGACTTTCACCGTCACCGTGCATCCGGTCAACGACCCGCCGACCTTGGACGCGATTCCGAATCCGCCGCGTTTGCGGATCAACAGCGGCCAGCAGACCGTGCCGCTGACGGGCATCACCGCCGGTGGCGGCGAAACGCAGCATTTGCGAGTCACCGCGACCAGTGACAACCCGGACCTGATCCCGCAAGTCACCGTAGTGTATCTTTCCGACCAGCAGACCGGAACTTTGCGGTACCAGCCCGCCCCGGACCAGCACGGCACGGCCACGATCACCGTCACCGTCACCGACGCGGGGCTGGACAACGATTTCGAGACCACCGCCGACAACGCCTCGTTCAGCCGATCGTTCTTGGTGACCGTCGACCAAGAGCGCCCGTGGCAGAACTGGGCGAATCCACTAGACGTGAACGACGACGGTTACGTCACACCGGCGGACGTACTGGAGGTCATCAACTACATCAACCGCCACGACACGGGCGCCCTGCCGACCCCCCCGACCCCGCTCCACAGTCCTCCCCCCTACCTGGACGTCGACGGCAACGACTGGGTCACCCCCAACGACGTGCTGATGATCATCAACCATCTGAACGCCGAAGCGAGAGCCCAAGCAACAGCCGAACCAAAAGCCGAAACCGAGTCTCCAGCGCAAGGCATTGTCGTCACCTGGAACGGGGGAGGCGATGGCGTATCTTGGATGGACCCCAACAACTGGAGCGGCAACACGCTGCCGGGAAGTGCAGACACGGCCGTGATCCAGAACTTGAGCTTGAGCGTGCGAGTCGGTGGTCCGGTTAGTATCGCAGGCCTCGACGCGTCCTCGGCCCTGGTGGTTGAAACCGGTGGCAGCCTGACATTGACGGGAGCGGGCATCGTGCGCGGTGAGTTCACGCTCTCCCAAAGTACGAGCTTGACAGTAACGGGACAAGGTGCGTGGTTTTCCACCGAGGCGGCTGCGTCCATTTCGGGTGCAAACTTGCTGGCGCAGGATGGTGGCGTGATTACGATACCCGGGGTCTCGGAATACGTCCACGCAGGAACTGCAAACAACCAGCATCGGACACTGCGATCCGAGGGGCCGGGCAGCCGCATCGAACTTGCGGGTGTCCAGCGAATCATTGGCGGCACCCACTACAACAGTCGAATTATCGTCGAGGCGAATCGTGGCGGAACAATCGATTTGTCCGGTGTGTTGGAGATGGAAGACCTCACCGCAGGTGACCAGCGTTTGCGGCAGTTGAACG
>REEF01000409.1 GCA_007695205.1 Planctomycetaceae bacterium | reverse complement strand
AGAGGGCAGGGTGAGGGGGCCGAAAGTCCGTCAGTTATTTCTCGAACGGTGCTAAGTCGTCAAGCTGTCGAATGCCAGTCCCAAACGATCTGGTCATCCAAGTATTTCGATCCCCTGACTTACTCGATCCAGCCGCCTCCCAGGACTTGGGTATCCCGATAACAGACCACCGCCTGGCCGGGAGCGATTCCGAAACACGGCTGATCAAAAACGACTCGCAATCGACCATCATGTTCGACTCGAGCCGTCGCCGCTTGCGCCTGATGCTGGTAGCGAATCTGAGCCTGACAGCGGAAGGAACCTGCGGGCGGCGATACCAGCCAGTTGGTATCCGTGGCCGTCAATTCCGTGCGATCCAGCTCGTGTCGTCGGCCGATGACGACGCGACGGCTGTCCGGTTCGATGCGAACGACAAAATAGGGCTCGCCTAATGCGACGCCCAGGCCTTTACGCTGCCCGATGGTAAATGCCTCGATACCCTGATGCTGGCCTACCACCCGTCCATCGGTGGTAACGATCGTTCCCGATCGGTCGTCATCCGAACAACGACGCTGGCGAATGAATTGGGCATGATCGCCGGAGGTGACGAAGCAGATCTCCTGACTATCCCGTTTGCCTGCCACCCGCAAACCGAGCTGGGTTGCAATCTCCCGGATCTGTGGCTTATCAAAGCCGCCGACCGGCAACATCATCCGCCGCAAGCGATCACGACGAATCCCAAACAAAACGTACGATTGGTCTTTGCCCGCATCGACGCCACGATGCAACTGCACGCAACCGTCATTATGGGGAACAAGCTGGGCATAGTGGCCGGTCGCCACGAATTCGGCTTGGATATCGTCGGCATAATCGAACAACCGCCCGAATTTCAGCCAGTTATTGCACATCACGCATGGATTGGGGGTTCGACCCCGCAGATAATCATCCACGAAGTAATCGATGATCCTGCCGAATTCCTGCTGCATATCCAACGCGTAGAAAGGGATATCCAGTCGATCTGCGACTCGCCGCGCATCCTCGGCGTCCGAGGCGCTGCAGCATCCCTGCTTGTGGTCAGGTCGTTCCCCCAGAATAGCAAGTCCTCCAGTCCCAATCGGCACCGCACTTGTACAAGCCGCGTCCAAAAGTGGGTCCCGGACGCCGGACGGGACTCCCCCCGCATCCGTGCCTCCAGCCGCCGGGGACCGTTCGCCATGCCGCATGAACACACCGACCACCTCGTGCCCCTGTTGCCGCAAAAAATGTGCGGCAACACTGCTATCCACTCCCCCGGACATCGCCAAAACAACTCGAGCCATCGCCTGCCACCTTTTCTGTTTGACCTTCTTCGGGATAATAGCAGCTCAGGCAGGCTGAAACAAACAGGGCACGAGCAATATCCGCACTCAGGGGGAGCCTCAGGATGGAAGGCGAATTCTACGACCGAGCGAAAGCGATTCAAGAGCGTTTGATTCAACTACGAGACAGTCTTTGACTACGCTACCAAGCAACAAGAGATTTCGGCGATCGAAGCCAAGATGGCTTCGCCCGACTTTTGGGAGAACCAGGAGCGTGCCCAGGCGACGGTGGGCGAGCTGAAAGCGTTGCGGGCGGTGGTAGAACCGTTGACCGAGACGCTTCGCAGCTCAGAAGATCTGGACACCATGCTGGAGATGGCCGAGGAGGCCGAGGAGGACGAGGAGTTTGCTCAGGAGGTGGTGAGCGAAATCGCTCGACTGGAAAAACGAATCGATGAACTCGCGTTAAAAGCCCTGCTGGACGGCCCGCACGACGGAGCGGGAGCGATTGTCACCATCAACGCTCGCGATGGCGGAACCGATGCGAACGACTGGGCGGAGATGTTGCTGCGGATGTACGTACAATGGGCGCAGCAGAATGGTTACACCGCCGCGTTGTTGGATCGCAACGACAACGAAGAAGCGGGGATCAACAGTGCCACGATCGCGATCCGCGGCCCGATGGCTTATGGGTATTTGAAAGGCGAGACGGGCATGCATCGGCTGGTTCGGATCAGTCCGTTCAATGCCGAGGGCAAGCGGCAGACCAGCTTTGCGGCGGTGGATGTTTCGCCGGAGGTATCGGACGACATCGTCATCGAAATCGAGGACAAGGACGTTCGCGAGGACACTTTTCGCGCCAGCGGTGCCGGCGGTCAGCACGTGAACAAGACCTCCAGCGCCATCCGCTTGACCCACATTCCGACCGGTATCGTCGCCCAGTGTCAGAACGAGCGCAGCCAGCACAAGAACCGGGCGACGGCCTGGCAGATGTTGCGCGCTCGAATGGCTCGCGTTGAGGAAGAGAAACGCGAAGCCGAGCAGGCGGCGCGGTATCAAAGCAAGGCACGAGTCGGATTCGGTTCGCAGATACGCAACTATTTCCTGCATCCGGACCAGCGAGTCAAGGATGCCCGGACCGGCCATTCGATGGGCAGTTTTCATGACGTGATGAACGGCAATATCCAGGGATTTTTGGACTCGTATTTACGATGGCGAGTGGCTCAGGAGAACTAGCCAACATGCAACCGGATTCCGCGTGGCTTGAGCTTCGTTCACAAGGCTCGTCATCGATTGGCTTGTGCTTCGTTTGGTGCGGCGATCGTTACGCCCATCGGTTCGAATGGAACGAGGACGGTCAGTCGCTGATCGGGATCGAATCGCTGGAAGGTGCGGACCACGAGGCCTGGCCTTCCAGCCCGGCGCTGCAGCAACTGAACCTACAAACCAACGGTTCCGGCGGTTCCTGCGCCCTATTGCTGGGAATGGCTGGCAAGAATCACTGGTCGGCCAGCATCGAAGCGCGGGCAGAAAGCTTGGTGTTCGACATCGCCTGCCGCGCCCAGGGGCCCGCTCAGTGGCTGGGCAGCAGCTACCAGATCAGCTCGTCATGTCGTCGCGTGTCCGAGCACGCCGACGGTTCTTACCAATTGGTCTTCGGCGGTGATTGCGGCCAGTTCGCTGTGCGGATCGTTGCCGATCGGGCTGTGCTGGCTTACGACCAGCAGCATGGCAGAATCAACGTACTTCCTCGCCCGACGGACGATCAGCAAACGATCAGTGCGCGATGGAGTTACACCATGCAACTGGTACCCTTCGAGGATACTTCTGGCGAAGGCGCACGCCCATGACGTCGAAGCCGCCCACGCTGACCCGCGACGCTGCGTTGGAGTATCTGCTGAGTCGCATCGACTACGAGCGCGTGCCGCGTTTTCCGTATCGAGCACAGACGCTCAAGTTGGCTCGGATGCACGAACTGCTGGATCGTTTGGGCAATCCGCATCACCGCTACCCCATCGTGCATGTCGCGGGAACCAAGGGGAAAGGTTCGACGTCCTCGATGATCGCCAGCATCCTGGCCGCTGCCGGTTATCGCACCGGGCTCTACACCTCGCCGCACCTGGACCGGATCGAAGAACGGATGATGGTGGACGGGCATCCGTCGACGGGCGACGAGTTTGTCGCGTTGATCGATCGCGTGCGTCAGGCGGTCGACGTGATGGACCGATTGGCGGGCAGCAATGGAAGTCACGAGCAGGGGCCCACCTATTTCGAAATCACGACGGCGGCGGCCATGCTGCACTTCGCACAACGTCCGGTCGATGTGGCCGTCCTGGAAGTTGGCTTGGGCGGACGCCTGGATTCGACCAACGTCTGCCATCCGGAAGTGTCGGTGATCACCAGCATCAGTTTCGATCACATGCGGCAACTGGGAAACACGCTGGCGGCGATCGCGGGCGAGAAGGCGGGGATCATCAAGACGGGCATCCCGGTGGTCTCAGGCGTCGTGGACCAGGAGCCCGCCGAGGTCATTCGGCAGCGAGCCGCAGCATTGCAATGTCCGTATTTCGAGATCGGTCGTGATTTTCGCTTGGACTATCGCGGGATCCAATGCGTCAGCCAGTCATCGGACTCGCCAATGGGCGGCGAGCGGTTGGTGACACGTCTGGACTATCACGAACCTGCCGATATAGGCGAGTTGGCGATAGGCGAGTTGGAAATCGGTCTGCTCGGCAAGCATCAAGCGGCCAACGCAACGGTCGCGATCGCCACTGTGCGCCGTCTGCAAGAGAAGGGATGGAACATCCCGGCCGATGCCATACGATGGGGACTGGCTGCGGCGCGTGTCCCGGCACGGACCGAGGTTATTCAGAGCCACCCGCCGGTGATCCTCGATGCGGCGCACAACGTCGCCTCGATCCGGGCCTTGGTCCAGGTTCTGGACGAAGCGTTCGCCGAGAACCGATCGCGGATTTTGATCTTCGCGACCAGCCGAGACAAAGATCTGGCTGGCATGCTCAGGTGTCTGTTGCCCAAGTTTTCCACCATCATTCTGACGCGTTACTTGAACAACCCTCGCTGCGTGGATTTGGTCGATTTGAAGCAGCAAGCGGACGCCGCGGCGGCGGAAAACACGGCCAGCGACTGTCAGATCTTGATCGAACCCTGTCCGGCTGCGGCCTGGTCGGCAGCCGAATCCTTGGCGGGACCGGACGCTTTGATTTGCGTCAGTGGCTCGTTCTTCTTAGTCGCTGAGATCCGCAGCCTGGCCGAGGCCAGTCCGCTGCGACCCATCCGTGCCGCCACCGCATAGCCTCGAATAGTAGCAGGCACACTCCCTGTGCCGTCCGCGGTGTACGGCACACGGAGTGTGCCTACTACTTTCAGCGCGGTCCGCAAGCATTGCGGAAGAAAAGTCGAGCGGAAAACTCCTGCAAGCTAGCATCGGCCGCTATACAGATTTCCCAGTGTTTTTAGCCTTCTGAGCGATCGCGTGGGCGATCGGACCGTCCGCACGCGAGCTCATTTCCTTCGCGATTCCAGAAAAATCGGGAAATCGCTCTAGGCGAATCCAATGCGTTTGCGTTACTCTTTGCGAACGTTGCTTGCGTTGGTTGGAAGAGGAGGCGGTGGCGCATGAGGCGCCTCGGCGTGACGTATTTTCGATCGCAGAAAATCGCGTCAAACCAACCACCGTGCCGGCAGCGATGCGGCCGCTGGGATGGGACATCCCGACGGCACATAGCACGGACCTGGCTCGACGTTTGCACCCGCAGGCAAATTTCGAGCTGACCGACGCGGACGCATGGATGCGTCCGTCTCCTCTTGCCCTTTACGGAGTGCATGATGAGCAAGGATGCTCGCTGCTTTTCCATGGCGTTGCTGGTGGCTTGCCTGCTTTCGATGGGGGCCAGTTACCGCACACAGAACTTTATTGTTACGGCCGACACGCCGGAACTGGCCAAGGAGATCGGCGATGCTGCTGAGCGGTTTCGTCGCGACCTGGCCATCGAATGGTTGGGGCATGAACTGCCTCCGTGGAATGACATCTGTCCGATCACCGTCCAGGTCGCGCCGCATCTTGGTGCGGGAGGAGCGACCAGCTTTTATTTTAGCCACGGGCGACCGCACGGATGGCGGATGTCGCTGCAGGGCTGTCGCGAACGGGTTCTGGACAGTGTGCTGCCGCACGAAATCACCCACACCATCTTCGCAACTCACTTCGGACGTCCCCTGCCACGCTGGGCGGACGAAGGTGCGTCCACCTCGGTGGAACATCCCAGCGAATTAGCCAAGCAACATCGGATGTTACTGAACTTCCTGTCCACCGGACGCGGGATCGCGTTCAACAAGATGTTCGCCATGCGCGAATACCCCCGCGATATCCTGCCCCTGTACTCGCAAGGCTATTCTCTGGTCAAGTTCCTGATCGCTCAGGGCGGCAAACAAAAGTTCGTCCAATACGTCGGCGACGGGATGAACTCGGGGCACTGGACCGCCGCGACCCAGCGTCACTACGGCTACGCCAGCCTGGGCGAGCTCCAACAGACGTGGTTGAGTTGGGTGAAGCAGGGCAGCCCTGTCGAGCCGGAGGCTTTGGCAGCGTTGACCGGTGCGATTGCACCGTCCGGCACACCCGCCGACGAGCCGACCACCTCGCCCGCGCCGTCCACTGAAGTGGCAACGGCAACGGAACCTTCCGCCGCTTCGTCAACCAGCACCCTGTTCGCTCATCCCGACAACAGTTGGTATGCCCGCCAGCGCGAACGGGTCCACCAGGAAGATGAGCCGAGCAGCGGATCGTTACGAGTCGATCCGCCGGTGTCCCTGTTGCGCTGAATCCATGCCACGCGAGCAGGTAGTATCGATGAAAACGGGCTTGTCGGCACGAGCTTCCAACGAAAACGGGAAAAAGTCGGCATGGACCGCGAAATAGGGCTTGCGTCTTTCGCCCAACGGCCGATACTTTAGATAAGTACGAAATGGGCCAAGTTCAGGGATGCTAATCTGCGAGGCCAGCACATGAGCTACATGATTTCTTTGTTCGCTCCTGAAAGCGCGGGCTTCAGCGCCACAGGATCTTGGCGCGTTGCCGCCGATAGCCTCGAACAAGCGATCAACATGGCTCGGTTTTATGTCGACGGCCGTCTGTGGCCGGAGGGGTCGACTTGGCTGGTGGTGCCCCTGGACGATGCTTCCCCCTTGGAAGCTCAGTCGGGCATCTGGAAACGCGCTTGAGCCTTGAGCGCCCAGAACGCGTTTTGACCGTATAAGACGCCCCGCTTCGTTTTAAGGAAAGCCCGACCGGGAACATGAGCCAGCCGCAACGGATCCAGCCCAGGACATTGAAGGGATTTCGAGACTATCTGCCCGAATCCATGATCCCGCGCGAGGCGCTGATCGACACAGCCAAACGTATCTATCGGTCGTACGGATTCAGCCCGATCGACACCCCTGCCTTGGAATATCTAGAGATCTTGACAGGCAAGGGCAGTGAGGAAACGGATCGACAGTTGTACCGTTTCGAAGATAACGGTGGCCGCCAGGTGGGCATGCGTTTCGATCTGACCGTTCCGCTGGCTCGCTTCGCGGCGCAGCACATCGGCCAGCTTGGTGTGCCCTTCAAACGGTATCACATCGCGACGGTCTGGCGCGGCGAAGCACCGCAGCGTGGGCGTTTCCGAGAGTTCATGCAGTGCGATTTCGACACGATCGGCACGCGATCCGCCACGGCGGATATCGAGACCGCGTTAGTGATTCACGACCTGATGCAGGCCATCGGTTTCTCCCGATTCGCAATCCGGCTGAATCACCGCATGGTGCTGAACGGGGTGCTGGAACGTTTGGATCTGCTCGACCGTTCGACGCAGATCCTTCGCACGCTGGATAAACTGGGAAAAATCGGCCCGGCCAAGGTGGCCGACGAAATGATGGCCGCGGCGGGCATGACAGGTGACCAAGCGTCCGAGGTTCTGAAGTTAGCCGATCTGCACGGTTCCCACGATACGATCCTGTCGGCGTTGGAACCGCTGGTGGCCGGCAGCCAGATCGGTCAGGAGGGAATCGCTCGTCTGAGCGAGATCGTCGCGGGCATCCGAGCGGCCGGAGTGGACTCGAGTCGCGTGATTCTGGATGTCTCCATCGCTCGAGGCCTGGATTACTATACGGGCGCGATCTACGAGACCTTCCTGGACGATCTGCCCAAGATCGGCAGCGTCTGTTCCGGCGGCCGTTACGATAATCTGGCCGGTATGTACACCAATCAAGATCTGCCAGGCATCGGCGCTTCACTGGGGCTGGACCGGTTGTTAAGCGGCATGGAAGAACTGGGGATGATCCAGCCGGTACGTACGCCGGCCGATGTCCTGATCGCCTACTTCGATCGTCAGCGGCTGCACGAATACTTGGCGCTGGCCGCGAAGTTGCGCGCGGCAGGGATTGGCGTCGAAGTTTATCCGGATGCGAAGAAGTTGGCCGCTCAATTGAAATATGCCGACCAGCGCGGGTTCCGCTTCGCCCTGATCGCGGGCAGCCGCGAGTTCGAAAGCGGCATGTGCCAATTAAAGGACATGCAGACCGGCACCAGCATCGATTGCTCGCTGGACGATGACGCTCGAGCCATCATCACCGCCATCTGCGGTGATCGATGAGTCCCCAAGCGCCTGTGGCCCCCGG
>REEF01000642.1 GCA_007695205.1 Planctomycetaceae bacterium | reverse complement strand
GATTAGGTTCGGGCCGCCATCGATGATCCGGGTGACCTGATGCCGTCGGCCCGCGTCCAGCATGCCGGTGTCCGTGGTCCAGCCGCGCCCGCTGTCCGAGCGGCATTCGAGCAGCACCCGGCCGGGCTGCATCTGTTCCAGACGAAACGCAAGTTCGATCGTCAAGCCGTCGTGCAGCAGACCTGCTCGATCCGTGCCTGCTCGTGCGCTGTCTCCCGCAGTGCCGCGTAGGCGGTGCCGTCCGCAGGAGACGCCGATCCGCCGATCCGCAGCCACGGAAGGTGGAGGAAATCGTCCGCGCCGTCAAACCCCAGTGCCGGTTGAGCGACCCTCGAGTTCTCGCCAAAAACGACCCCCCAGCGCGCCACTCAGGAAAACAACAAAACGACACCCGATGCTGCCGAGATTCATCGTGACCATCCTATTCTCGCGAGTCAGCTTTTCTGCTACGTGCAGTTTATCGGTTGGCTTGCGGATTACCAGCAGCTCAGTCGCTGGACAAAGGGGCGGAACACCTATTGCCAGGTTTCCTCGCGCAGGGAAAATCGGTATTGCCGCGTGGGTTCCAACGGGTCGGCGGGCAAGGTATAGGTCAATTCCCAGGATGCCGTTTCCGAATCATAGTCGGTCTGCCAGAAATCGTCGCCGTGAACGGCTTGTTCCACGGGCCGCCAATCATTGCCAAGGATGCGCTGTTCGAGAAGAGGCTGGCGGTAGCCGTTCAGACCGGCGAAGGTTACGGGAACGTACCCGAGGCCGCCGCTCAGGGTGAACTCGGCCTCGTTCTGTGCCGTGGTATGGATGCGGATGGCTGGGTGCAGATTCTCGAGTGTACCACGGGTCACCGCCACGGTTCGGTCGTTGCCCAGCGCTTCGCGGTGAATCATGCGCCAGGTGTCTGCGTTTTGTTCGAGCGCGGTGCGGAGATTCTCGTTGGGACCGTAATAGTCCGCGGCCGTCTGAGGTATGACCAGATGGACGATGGTGGCTTCGACGAAATCCCCCGGCAGCAGGCGATTGATGCCAGGCGGCGGCAGCAGATCGATGGTCGAGGTGTCCGCGCCGCGGGCTTGCACGCCTCGTTCGGCGAACCAAGGCTGGGCATCCTCTCCACCGATCCGGGCTTTCCAGCAGCGGACAACAAGTCCTCGGTTGGCCCAAGCGCCCTTGCCGTCCTTCGAACGGGACACGGCTGCGTGGAGCGAAACCCAGGGGACGCGGCCGGTGTGCTCGAACGGTCCGATTCGGTAGGTGTCGCCTCCCCACTGGGTGGCCCATTCTCGCAACAGACCCGTCTCGTTGCCCACCGCCATCTTTCGCTCGCCGGTGTAGCTGTACGTATCGGCCCCGATCTGAAAAAGGACGAAGCGGGAGAATTTGGTCGCCTGCGTCACGTCAAGCCGCAGCCGATAGACGCCGCGCACGATGTCATCGGTCCGGGCGAGGCTGACGGTAGCCGAATGCTCGAGGCCGTCGCCCGTGCGCCCCGCGTAGGTCACTTCTGTCAGGCAGGGTCCGTGGCGCAGGTAAGCGGTGCGCATCTGCGCACGCGGCACATGCCTGCCCTGGGGATCGAACAGGCGGAAGTAGTCGCCGCCGCCCACGTTGTGCGTCCAGTGCCACGGCTGGTCGTTGTGCATCGAACGTACCATCACCGGCCGCACGTCGAGAATCGCAGCCCGGGCCTGGGCCTGATCGGGTTCGTAGCAAATGCTTTCGCCCCAGGCCCCCAGCGCGCTCTGGTCCCACAGTTGATTGCTACCCCAGCCGATCAGGCAGAGCTGTGCGTGCGACGCGGCGGGCACGCCGCCCCAATGCCCATAGACGATCGTCAGTTCCAGCTCAACTTCGGCTTGCGGTGGCAGTCGCACCTGCGAAAAGCCGTGGAACCAGGTCCCGGCATATACGCCGCCTTCCTGCCGATGATGCCAGTTCTTGCTGAGTTGCACGGGGATGCCGGTCGGGTTACCTTCTGGGTCACGCAGCATGGCTGACATGCCCGTGATGGGCGCCCCGATCCGTTGCCGGATGCCGCGGCCGGTCTTCTTGAACAGCAACCGGGCGGGCTGCTCGCGGTTGGTCGGGTTCGACAGCCTGAGCCTCACCCGCTCGATGGCGTCGTTGCGGTTGGCAGGTTCCTCGCCGGGCGGCACGGTCGGCTCGATGCCGTCAAGGTCCACCTGATACCAGCCGCGGTCGGCTTCGTAGGTCACCTGCCGTTGGTCTCCCGTGGGAAGCTCGTGGGCTGCGACGGTCACGGGACTCGGTTCCGCCACACGGAAAGCGACGGGGTCAAAGGCGAGGGTGATCTCATGCCACTGCGGCGATTGCCAAGTCTCGTGTTCGGGCAAATTCCAACGCCGGTGTAGCGTGTTCCCCCCGGCGCTCAGCCGGAGTTCCATGGATCCCGTTCGCCAAGTGGGGCCAGGTCGTTCTGTTGCGGCCCGCCCGTCGCGACGGAAGGTCCATTCCCGCACGGGTTGGCGGTCGGGGGCGACGGTTTCCGGAGCCTGGAAGCGTCTCCGTATCTCGGTGGGTTCGAGGGCTCGGTCGTACAGCCGGATTTCATCCAAGGCGCCGCGGAAATAGTAGCCGTCGCCGGCATTGTCGGGGCGTCGGCCAATCACCAGATTGTCGCCGCCCGGTTGCCGCGTCCGCCCGATGGTCCGGCTCCCCACAGCCGCACCGTTCACGTAGAAACGCAGGACTTCGCCGTCATAGGTTGCGGCCAGATGATACCACTGCTCGGCGGTTAGGGGGCGGGTCGAGGCGACGTGGAAGCAGTTTTCGCGGCCACCTCCGATATTGAGCCAAACGCGGGGGATGCCGCCCGCGAGCATGATGCCGTAATTACCCTCGGTCCACTCGTTGCGGTTCTTACCCACCAACCAAGCGTGCCCCGGGGGCATGGAATCGCCAGCCAAATAGATCCAGAGTTCGAGGGTGAAGTGTTCCGGTTCGAGTTCGGGAGCGTGGGGTTCCGCGAGGTGGTTGGCGCCGTCGAATCCAAAGCCCCCGCCGACGCGGCCAAAGGCGGCTTCGCCTGCGGGAATGGGCGACTTGGTGGGCCGAGCGGCGAGGATCATGGCCAGGCGGTCCGGCCAAGCAACCGTCTCGAAGCGGGTTTCGGCGGCAAGCCGGGTACCGTCCGCTGCCCGGAATACCAAATCCGTCACGTCGGCGCGTTGCACAAAGCGCCCCGATTCGACCAACCGCGGGCCGGTAAATTGCGTCCACTTCCCGCCCGAGATGGCGCGGTAGGTTTTACCGTCGACCGTGATACTCAGCACCAGTTCGGCCGGAGGCAAATCCCGCCACGCGCGGTTATCAGCCCGCGCCGCTGCCAAGTAGCCGACACCGTCGGACACCGGGCCGAAATGCGGGATCCGCAACGTGTCGGTATCGAATGCCAAAGCGTAATGACCGGTTTGCACCACCCGACGCCAAGGGGCCGCGGGCGTGTGCGCAGGAAATCCCTCGGCCCACCACATGTGCGTGTAGTCCTCTCCTCGCGGCATGAGCGCCGATGGACCGTGGCCGTCCGCGCCAGGTAACCCGCCCGGCCGTGCGAACAGCAGCAGCGTGGCTAGGATCGACACATACTTCATCGTTGGTGTTCCTTCCTCGTTGAACTTGACTCGCGCAGTTTCCGTGATTTGTGCCCACTGTGCAAGTGTGCAACGATGACAAGGCGACAGACCCTTGGAAAACGCCCATGCTTTTGTCAGGCAGTCCGCTCTGCGGTAAACTACCAATCAGTATGTTCTTCGAGACGATCCCCGCGTTGATGCGGTGAATACCATGATGGGAAAAGGAGGAAATCGTGAAGACAGCACTCGTCTGTATCGGACTGATCGCCGTTTTGTGTCATGACGCTTCGGCGATCTCGGTTACGGAATCCGCCGATACGATCAAGGTCGATACGGGGCAAATCCAGTTTGCACTCGACACGGGCCGCAACGCGACGCTTCGTTGGGTCCAGAAGGATGGACGTCGATTGGTAGACCGCAACGCAACCCCGTTACTCAGCGCCCGATTGATGGAAAGCGCGATCTACGACAGCGTGACCGATTTCGCGCCGGGACGACGATTCCTCGACGCTCAGTACACGGTCGATCGCGTCGACCATACCGCCGATGCCGATCGATTCGCGGCCACCATGCTGGGAAGACTTCAATTCGAACATGGCGACTGCCTGCGGTTCACGATCCGCTTGGTGGCACGATCCGGCGAGGCGCATTTGGACGTCGATGTGACCCTGTCCGCCGAAGGTGACTTCCACGATCGTTTTCTCCGCGATGTGGTGCTGCGATTGCCGCTGGCGCTCGACTGGCGCAAACGCATCGCGCAGGGTGGCGATCAGGGGCTCCAATGGGATACCCGCTATTACTACGAGTTTCCCGGCCGTATGGGAATCCTACCGCATCCGGACCGCAACGAGTTCCGTTATTTTGCAGTCGAGCAGGATTCGCCGTACCATTTCCGGATCTGGCGTGCGGAAAGCGATACGACGCCGGAACTGACGCACCAGCACGGTATCGAGGCGGCAGGCTGGACCAGTGTGTACGACGCATCCGGCGGAGTGTTGTTCGCCATGCGCAACATGGCCGAAGCGGCGCCGAAGACGCTGGCCGTCGACGCGGCGGGCGGCGGCGAGGCGAGGGTTCTGCTGTACCCGGAAACCGCGCCGGCGTTCTGTCCGGTTCACGGCCAAGCCGCCGACCAGGTTTTCGAGCGACGACATGCTACCACCTGGGTGTTTTACTGCGGCGAACATCCTGACGCCAAGCCGGACGATCTACTGGAGGAGTTATGGGAGGCAGAAGCACCGCTGATCGGCCAGCGTCCCACAGGCCCCACGGACCTGTGGGACGCCGAGTTGCCTAGCTGGACGGCGCCCTCGGCCGGCGACGACAAGTCGCCGTATGTTCGCGGCGGGATCCCCCTACCGCGAGGTTCGTTTCCGCCCGGAACTCCTGTGGCGTTGAGCGGTCCCGGCGGCGTGTACCGGGTACAGACCCAACCGTTGGCCTTCTGGCCGGACGGCAGCGTCAAGTGGCTGCATCTGGTCTTCGCTCTGGACAGTGCCCTGGGTGACAGGTGCGACGCGGCCGGAGCAGAAGCGACGGACGGAGGGGTCGAGTCGTTTCAAGTCACGTTGCGCGACGGCCCGCCGCTGGATTTCACCCTGCGTTATGGCGTCGGGGTCGTGAGTCGTTCTCGGGCGACGACGGACCACATGGAAGACGCTTTATCCGAAAACGACTCCCGACCCCTTCAGCAAAACGCGACACGAATTCATTTGCCGGTCGTAACCGTCGCCGTGCTGGAGACCACCGACAACGGCAAGCCCGGCCGCCTGCGGCTGGACACCGGCCCGTTGCAAGTCGAATTGGCCTTGGGCGAACAGTGGCTGCCGTCGGCAACGATGGCGGGCAACCCGTTCTGGCGGCCGGAGTGCGGCGGTCCGGCCGCGTTTGTCGATTTTCTGCGAGCCTCCGAGCCCTACCGCGCACGGACCACGCACCCGGCCGGGGAAGCGGATCCGGGGCCAGTAGTGATCGAGAGCCTGGATGTCGAGCAGTCCGGCCCGTTGCACGCGGTCGTCCGACTTCAGGGGCGGGCCATGAGCCAGCAACCTACCGACGTCATCCTGCGCGTGGAAGCTTTCGCGAACCGCGCGCAATTGCGGCTGACGCATTCTGTCGAGTTCACTCGGCACGATCCGCGGAACGCGTTCCTCCAAGGCATGGGGCTGCGGTTTCCCATCACGCTTGTACCCGAAACGGCAACCGTGACGGCCGGCGGCCAGAACGGGCCCGTCACCCTGCCCGCTGACGGGAAGGTCGTCCTGTGCCAACACAGTCCGATGCATTACCGGCTGGTCCGAGCCGAAGAAGGTCACCCACGGTTGGTCGAAACACAACGCCGCGCCCAGGGCTGGATCGACGTGCGCGACGGCCAGCGGGGCCTGACGCTGGCACTGCGGGACATGTGGCAGACTTTCCCCAAGGCCCTTGAGTATTCACCGGAGAGCGGCGATCTGACGGCATGGCTGTGGCCCGTCAGCGAACCTCTGATGGACGTGCGGCGCTATTCCAACTATCCCCATTTGGCTCAAGGCGAAAGTACAGCGGCGGATAACCGCTGGGTGGAAACGCACTACTATGGCGGCGAGGGAGCACCGAACGATCCGTTCGCGGGAACCTCGCGCACCCATGAACTGCTGCTGGAGTTTCACGCGGATGCCCCGGATGTCGAGACCATCGCTGCGAGCCATGCCGATTTCCAGAGCCCGCCGCTCGTCTATTCCGGACTCGCACGATACCGCGATACGGGCGTGACCCTGCCGCTGCCCGATTTCGATCACTTTCCAGAGATTTCGAAGAACCTTGATTGCTTCACCGATTTCTGGCTATTTCACCAGCGTTATTGGAACTGGTATGGAATCTGGGATTACGGCGACCTGCAGCACCGTTTCCGCGGAGGCGGATACGGCTGGAAGATCGAGCCGGAGACTCTGAAAGCCTACCTGGAAACGCCCCCGGAAGCGCGGGGCCGCCTTGACAAAGATGCCACGTTGATCCTCGACTACTATCCGCAGCAGGACTGGCTGTTCGACAACGGGCGCTGGGGCTGGACGAACACCGAGGGCCTTCCAGGGTTGTATTTCCAGCAGGAGTATTTGCGCACCGGCCGCCGCGACGTGTTTTTCATGGCCGAGGCGCTGGCCCGGCACGCCCGCGATGTGGTCACCCGCCAGTCGGGCCGCTTCTTCGGGACGGGCACGCGGCACGGCGTCCAGCACTGGAGCGACGGCAATCACGAGGAACGGCAGACCACCTTCGCCGAGTACCGCTTGCATTACTACCTGACCGGCGAGGCGCGCAGCCGTGACGTTATGATGAAGCTCAGCGATTACTACGTCGATATCAAGAGGAATCCGCCTCGTCGCGCCGATCACAGCGGCCGGATTTACGGGCTGTTCACCCGTTGGGAAATGACCGGCGATCCGGCGTCCGGCGATTTTGTACGCGACTACGTCCATACCATGATCGTTCCGGACGGGTTGTGGAGCTACGCTGATTTCCGCCTAGTGGATGACCAGGGCCGGCCGACGGACTTGAGTGAAGGTGTCAACACGAAACGCATGTTCTTCCACAATTTCGGCGCCATGCATGGCGTGTTCGAGTATTACCGGGCGACCGGCGACGACGCCTTGCGGGCGGCGGTCGTCCGCAGCGCCCGGGCCACGCTGCAACCGGGCGATCGGTTGCAGCAGGGATCGGCTTCGCTGGGACTGCTGGCCGGTTTTGCCGCCCTGTATGCGCGCCAGGACGACCGCTTCCGCGATCTGATCCTGGCCGACATGTCCGATCCCGGCACCGGATCGCGCGACGCCTTTCGCATGGTACTGCCCGACCCCAAGCACTGGACGGGCGAAACGGCCAGCCTGTCGCGGCAGAGCCCACTGTGCTGGTTCTACATGGTCAACCTGCCGGTCATCATGGCGGCGGTCGGCCGGGAACCGCAACTGCACGACCGGATCTGGGCTCGATTCGACGAGGCCAACGACCGGCAGCGCCCGGCTAAGCCCCGTGCGCCCTTCCATCCACGCCCGTCATGGCAGGACGAATACGACGCCCCGGAACTGTCCGATTACTTCGCCCCTTGGCGGCCATGAAACGCCGGTCCGGGACTCGATGGCCAACCGTTGCAGTCCGTCTTCGACCCATTTCTTTTCATCCGTCGCCGAAGCAATGCATGCGACGGCGGTCGCGGCGGCAAGGGACGACGTTGGACGGCGAGTCCAGGTTGCATTCAATCGTGTTCGGGACAAGCTCAATGACGTCGTCTTTTCTTCAACGCATAATGCTGGGGCGTCAGGATCATTTGCCGCAGCACGTCGATAACCAAGGGGGCTGGGCAACCGGCGGGTAGCCCTTGCGACGCCTTG
>REEF01000299.1 GCA_007695205.1 Planctomycetaceae bacterium | reverse complement strand
CCGTTCAAAGGTGTCACGACCGCCAGGCGGAGATCTTCCAGGAGCCAGCCGGAGAATTGATTCGGGATATCGAGGTCCTGGATTGGCAGGTCGGCCGGCAGATCAGGGTCAGCGAAACGGGTTTTGACGGCGATGGGGATGTCTTCGAGACACGATCACTGGCTGTTCCCTCGAGACTTCTTGTTGTCCGCGACGAGAATTGAAGGCGGGCAGTCACACGTGGCCCGTTCTGGGCCGAACGCCGCATTCCAAGTCGACGTCGGGATCGGTGAACGCATGGCGACACGGGCCAACGTGTGGCCACGTGGGCCACGTGGGCCATGTCAGGGGGCGGAAAGTCGGAAGCGGGCCGCTCGCCGGCGGGATTGGCTGGCACCGAGTTCGTCAAATGGGCGCCGATGCTCTGGAGAACACCGGAAACATGCCAACTGGCCGTTCAGCAAACCAAGACGTATCCCACTCCAGAGTGCCTGGACGTTCAAGCCACGCTAACCAGTACCGCCCCTACAACCGCTCCCTTCTCCCGCGGCGAAGCCGCTTCGTTCAAATGGCAGAAAGCGGCAAAAAACGGGCCCGTAACGTTCCAGAAGGGTTGCGATCCTGCCGGTCTGTTCGCACCGGCCACCCCTATGGTGAGCCGCCCTGAATTTTTCTTGCTCAAGACCTAAGCGCGTAGCCCCTTGCCTAACGGCGTAGATCCTTTTGTTGCCATGAATTCCTAACTATTCGCCCCCTTGGCTGATTGCAATTAGCCTAATCGAGCGGATTTGCTTCGTTGACACGGTCTACGCCTCAGGTACACTTTATATCAGCCGACAACGGTTGATCGCACGCTGGCTCGTTTAGGCCGGCGGAGCCGAGGCGACGAAGTTCGCCTAAAGTGCAGAAAGGAAACCGACATGACAACAAAGACGGTGCTGAGCGCTGTGGTCATCGGCTTGGGCTTGTGCTGGAATGCCGTTGCGCAAAGCGACGTGACCGACAATCCCCCGGAAGGTGCGCCGAAACCCAACATCGTCTATCTGCTGGCCGATCAGTGGCGGGCATCGGCCACCGGGTACGCGGGCGACCCGAACGCGCAGACGCCTAATCTCGACCGCCTGGCCAAGGAAGGCTTGAACTTCCGCAACGCCGTGGCGGTTTCCCCCGTGTGTACGCCCTACCGCGCCGCTCTGATGACCGGCCGCTACCCGACTTCGACCGGCATGTTTCTCAACGACCTTTACCTGCCGGCCGAGGAGCTGACCATCGCCGAGATTTTCAGTGACGCCGGATACGCCACGGGTTACATCGGCAAGTGGCATCTCGACGGGCACGGCCGCGGAGCCTACATCCCGCCGGAGCGGCGGCAGGGCTGGCAGTTCTGGAAAGCGGCCGAGTGCGACCACGGCAACTACGAGTCGCATTACTTCACCGGCCGTTCGGACGAGCGGCGGTTCTGGGAAGGCTACGACGCCTTCGCACAGACCAAGGCCGCGCAAGCGTACATCCGCGAGCAGGCCGGCGGCGATCAGCCCTTCGTTCTGATGGTCTCGTACGGCCCGCCGCATCCGTCCTCCTCGCCGGCGCCGGAAGAGTACCGGGCGCTCTATCCGCCGGATCAAGTCGAACTGCCGCCCAATGTGCCCCCGGCGAGGTGGGCCGACGCACGGCGGGTGCTGCACCACTACTACGCGCACGCCACGGCGCTGGACCGGTGCGTCGGCGACGTGCTGCAAACGCTTGACGAGGCGGGCATTGCCGAACGCACGATGGTCGTGTTCACCTCCGACCACGGCGGCATGCTGTGGTCGCACGGTCAGCCGCAACATTGGAAGCAGGTCCCGTGGGGCGAATCGGCTCACGTCCCTTTCCTGCTACGGTTTCCCGCGGTTCACGGCACGCAGGGCCGAGTGATCGATACGCCGTTGAACACGCCCGACATCCTGCCCACGCTGCTGGGTCTGGCGAGCGTGGCCGTTCCCGATACGGTCGAGGGCGAGGACCTTTCGCCGCTGCTGCGCGAGGAGCGCGAACTGCCCGACCGGGCCGTGCTGTACATGTCGGTTGCCCCCTTCGCCGGGCAAGGTGACCCCTACCGAGCCCTTCGAACGAGTCGGTACACCTACGTGCGCGGGCTGGAGGGCCCGTGGCTGTTGTTCGACGACCAAGAGGACCCGTACCAGATGGACAACCTGGTGGAAAAGGCGGAACACACCGCCCTCCGCCGGGAACTCGACGGGCGGCTCCAGGTGGAACTGAACCGGATCGGCGACGATTTTCGCCCGCCGGAGTCGTACCTTGAGCAGTGGGGTTACCAGGTCGACCATCGCGGGGCGATACCCTACTCACAAACTCCCAGGCCGCCGCAATCACCGGGACGGAGCATGCCGAATGTCGAAAATCCAGGGGAGGAATGATTGGTCCCAAACGCCCAGGCCGGCCCGGGCCCAACCGCGAAAGAACCGGCAAAGACGAGAGACCGGGCAAGCAGTCACGCCACAAAAAGAGGCACGAAAGCCCGAAATAAGGCCTGCCAGAGAACATGAAATACCCTATTGTGATGGCTATCTATCGCGTGGCATGCAAATAACCTATCGTGAGGCGCGCAACAGCAAACCCAGGGCGGTGATCTCAAAAGACCGAGACGGAGAACGCCAGTGGGGCTTCTTGCAATCTCACGAAACGTGGTTTAAGATCCTATTTAGTCAGATGTCTGTTTTTTCGTGTTCGAAGGGAGAATGGCGATGAGTACCTCAAGAGAGCGTTTACTCTGGTAGAGCTGCTGGTGGTGATAGCCATCATTGGAGTACTGGTTGCTTTGTTGCTGCCGGCAGTACAGGCGGCCAGGGAAGCAGCACGGCGCACGCAGTGTTCGAACAATTTGAAGCAAATTGGCTTGGCGGTGCACAATTTCGCCGATTCACGCGGTGGCGTCCCGCCTGCGAGCGTTGGCGCCAGTGCGTACGGCGATAACAAGATTACTTTTTTGCACTCATTCTGCCCTATATGGAGTAAGTGGCTGCTTACGATATGATCAAGGTGCAAAGCAACGATTTCGCCGCGGATGTCAATAATCCCAACTTCTGGAATAACTTCACGCAGGAACAGCAGAGGGGAATGAACTTCAATGCGTTTCTCTGCCCTTCACGCCGGAGCAGCGGGTCGCTTGACGGTCCGGGCCCCGACACGTCGGTGCACGGGAACTTCAACATTTTCGGCCCACAAACCGATTATGCGCTGGTCTCCTATCCCACCACCACAGCTTGGCCCGCGTCGGTGCGTGTTGATAACGGGGCGGTGGAAGGCCTCGGGCAGTGTTTTGCCCCGAGTTGTTCCAAGAGTCCGTTTCGTGCCGCCAGGTGGACTGGAAGCGACTCCTCTTCGTGGAGGCCGCGCGACACCATGGCTTGGTGGAGGGACGGGACGAGCAACCAGATTCTCCTCGGCGAAAAGCACATCCCCCGCGAACTGATCGGAAGGTGCGCCGTTGACAACGACTCGAACGTGCGTCACCGCAATACTCAGGGTGATTGCTCGGCTTTGGTGACTGGAGCATCTGGGCGGCGACATCGATTCTCCGATGGCTGCCAAGCCCTTGGTTGCCGCGAAATACACGGCGGCCGACACGTCAGGTTTGACCTGTGAGGTGCCCACCGAGAACAACCGGTTTGACATTACTGTATCGCCACCCGAGTAGCTTGGGCGTGAGCGAGTTCGCTCGCGTTGGCGAGGTATCGTTATCAGGAGTGACAACCATGGAAAACAGCCAACTGGGTAGACGGCAGTTCTTGCAGCATTCCGCAGTCGGCGTCGCCGGAGTTGCGGCAACGGGTGCAGTGTGGGGGGCCGACTCGATCGCACCGTCTGACAACCCAGCCCAGGTGTCTGTGGATGTGTCGACCACGGTGGATGTCTTGGTCGTCGGTGGCGGCACGGCGGGAACCATCGCCGCCATCCAAGCCGCTCGGGCGGGTGCCACCACGTTGATCCTGGAACGCAACAGCCAACTCGGCGGTACGATGACCACCGGCGGGGTCGCCTTTCCCGGCCTGTTCGATGCCTGGGGAAAACAGATCATCTCCGGCATCGGTTGGGAACTGGTCCGTGAAACGGTGGAACTGGATGGCGGGAGTCTCCCGGACTTCTCCCGAGTGCCTCAACGACACTGGCATAATCAGGTCCTGATCAACCCCTTTCTCTACGCTTTGCTTGCCGAAGAAAAATGCCAGAAAGCGGGAGTGCGGATTGCTTACTACGAGTTTCCAGATAGCCTTACCCCGTCTGGGCAGGGCTGGCAAGTCGATTGCGTCGGTTTCGGAACTCGCCGCCGAGTTCTCTGCCGGCAGATCATCGACTGTACGGGCGGGGCCGAGGTGGTCGGCAAGTTGAATCTGCCGCGGTTTCGCGAAGATGAAACCCAGCCCGGTTCGATCCTGTTCCAGTTGGGCCAAGCCCACGATCCCGGTCGGGGACGTGGTGCGCCGCTGCAACAACGAGGGCAGCGGCACTACGTTCACGGTGCCGATTCATCCAACTCCCGCACGGTCACTGCGGCGAATCTTAGCGGCCGCCAAGCCGTTCTGGAAATCATCCGCCAAGAGAACACGCGATTGATGCATTTGCAGCCCGAAGTCAGCTTCCGCGAAAGCTATCGCATCCATGGGGAAACGGTGATTACCGTGGACGACTATACCTCGGGCCGGATATTCGACGATGCCGTGTGCTACGCCTTTTACCCCATCGATTTGCACACACGAACCGGCGTTCGCCCCGAACCCTTGACCACCGGCACAGTCGCAACCGTCCCGTTGTCCGCCCTGATTCCGAAGGAAAGTCGGAACCTCCTCGTAGCCGGCAGGTGTGTGTCCAGCGATCGCCTCGCCAATTCCGCGTTGCGAGTGCAGGCGCCCTGCATGGCCATGGGCCAAGCGGCGGGAGCGGCGGCAGCCCTGGCCGCCCAAGCCGGCACGACACCGCGCGAGGTCCCCTTTCCCGGCCTTGTCCAATTGCTGGAACAGCACGGGGCGATCGTGCCACGCGGCGAACGTTCCTAGCCCTGGCCAGACCGGGTAGCCGCCAGCGTTTTCGCGCGTAGCGGTTGATTTGATGAAGGGCATTACGGGTCCCAATTTGCCCCAGGAAAGTCTACGATGGATGGAAGCGATCCAAAAAGAAACCAAGAACACCCTGGTGGCCTGCGAGGGCGACATGGAAACGATATCCCGCACGAGAACTTCGCGGCAGTGATTCACGCCATCCACAAGTATGGCAATCATTAACCATGCAGTTTCAAGGAACACACATGGCTTTCACGCACCACAACACCATCTTTTGCGCGGCGCTTGCACTGCTTCTGGTCTTAACCGCCGGGCGCGCGGCTTCGGCGGCGTCAAGCGACAAGGAACTGCGAGTCGTGCAGACCGGCGAGGTGACGATCGGCGATCCGGTGAACGCCTTCAACACCGTCGCCTTCGACCAGCATAAACTGATTACCCACGGCAAGTACCAGTACACCGTATTCTGGGATGCCGACCGGCGCCTGCGTCTGGCTCGACGGCACCTGGCCACCGGCGACGTCCAGCAGATTGTCTTCCCGGACCGGATCTCGAACCCCACCAATTCTCACTTGAACGCCGTTGTCGGTATAAGCCCGGGCGATGGGCGGCTGCATCTGTCCTACGACCACCACAACAGCCCACTTCGGTACCGGGTGTCGCAGGCCGACTTTATCACCACGCCGCCGGCGATCTTGTCGGTCGACCAGTTCAGCGACAAGATCAACTTCCTGACCGAACCCACGGTCACCTACCCCGCCTTCTTCAACGACGGTTCGCAGAACCTTTACTTCATGTTCAGAACAGGCTCTTCGGGCAACGGCGACTGGATCCTGTACCGCTATGGCGCAGCCGAGAACACCTGGGCGAGGCAAGGTATGGTGATTTCCCGGGCAGGCACCTACCAGGGCTCCACCCGTCGTTGCGCCTACCATAACGATCTCTTGTTCGACCGCAACGACCGCCTCCACCTGGCTTGGGTGTTCCGGGAGCCGGGGCCCCACCGGACCAACCACGGCCTGTACTACGCTTACAGCGACGACTATGGCGCAACCTGGTATAATAGTGGTGGCCAGCCGATTGCGGATCTCGGGGCGGACCGGCCCATCCGAGTCGACAGCGAGGGCATCCGCGTGCTCGACATTCCTCAGAACTCGTGGATCCTCAACCAGGACGCCATGGTGCTCGACTCCCGCGACCAGCCCCATATGATCATGTCGCGATCGATGAATGTGACGCCGCATATCGCCGAGACGAACATCCACATAATGCACTATTGGCGAACCCCGGATGGACGATGGCACGAACAGCCGATTACGGATACGAGCAGCACGGTGGGTAGGGGCGAGGATTGGACGCAAGTGATCGACTGGCGGGGCGACGTGTTCATGGACGAACAGGACAACATCTACGCGTACTTTCCGCTGGAGGACGACGTCCTTTATGTCGCGCAGGCCAAACGCAGCGAAGGCTGGCGCACGTGGACCGTCTATCCCCTCACCGATGTCGACACCACGCTACCCCACTACCTAATCAACCAGGCCGGCCAGAAATACGATCGGTTCCGCTGGGCGCGAGATGGAGTGCTCTCAGTGCCTCTGGTCGTTCGGCGCGACGGGCGGAACCAGTACGTGATCCGCGATTACGTGCTGAGGCGGCCTGCCGGCGGGGCCGCAGAAGCCAGCGCGTCGCAGCCTGTCTCGGGTGGCCGCGGTTGCTCCTTGTAGACGCTGCCCGAACCGCTCGCCGGAGCGAAGGGGTACCTAACTAGCGGAGGATCTGGTGACCAGCGTAGCGTTCGAGTCAATTTGGCACGACCAAATACGAGCGTGTCGCATAGACTCTGATATCGACGCAGAGTGGAACGTTTACCCTCGGCAGATACCAGGCCGCCCAGAACAGTTCGAACAGAGTTTCTTTCGTTTTGCCGACCGAAAGGGACTCGAACTCGGTAAACTGTTATCCGACAACGACTTACGATTTGAGAAAAAGAGTATTGTTAACGAAGAGGGTTGCTTTCGGGGGAGCTGATCCAACTTACGAAATTGCCGCCGACAGTCCGGTTAACACGAAACGCCGAGAGCGAAAGTCCTCGGCGTTTTTGCGTTATCCCAAGCAATACCAACGACTTTCGTCGACGCCTCCGCAAACCGAGAATTCTCTGTTTGTACGTCGATGGGCGCCGCCAGCACGCCCACGGGGACTTTCCCCCCGGAAGGAACCGGTTGCGGAAATGGCCTACCTTGGCTTCTACGATGGTGGTATCGCACATGCCCTCATGGCCACATCAAAACACTTATTGTAAGTATAAAGCAAGTCAGCTCCACCAGAAGATAAAGCAGCCAGATTAGGTTGCCTTCAAATCCCACGCCAGGCTATATCCAGCCCATCAGACGCAGCTCGTGCTGGTAAACGACAATTGTCGGCGAGAAAAAAATACTGGATACCGGCTGGACAATTTATCCCGTCATCTGAGGTAATTCCCTACCTCTAGGCGCGGCACATCTGCGACTGCTTGTTGTGCGGGTTCCAAAACAGGGGTAGTGCTGTGCAGGAGCCGGCAGCAGGAAACAACGAGCCATTCCAGGTTCGTGCAAACAAATCGACGCCCAAGCATTGTCCTATTGAACCCCCCACCAATGCAACCCGCTTGGCTGCGATCAGCGAAAAATCACCGCCAGTTGGTACGCCGCCTGCTCCTTCTGGACCGGTACACGTTGCCGTACAATCCTACGAGATCGAGTTCCGCTACCCACCTTCGTCGTCGGCAACCAAGGCGTGGTGGGAGCCCAGTCGTACGAGGTGCTGGAGGCGTTGGTGGTGAACGGCAATCTGGAGTCATTTCCCGGAATCCACCGCCCACCCACATCCACGATCCGCTCTACGCCCGCTGCCTGGCGCTGGGTGACGGCACGACGCAACTGGCCTTTG
>REEF01000720.1 GCA_007695205.1 Planctomycetaceae bacterium | reverse complement strand
TCGGGATCTTCGGTCGTCAGCGTACCGACCACCGTGCCGATCGGGACGTTCTCTTGTACCTCGCTGGGAGTCAATATCACGGCCGTCGGCGCTTCGTTTACATCGGTCACAAACACCTGCATTGTCTGCTCGACGCTCAATCCGAACATGTCCGTGCTTCGCACACGGATCTGATAGACCGACTGGCTCTCGAAGTCCAGCACGGCTGCGGTTCTGAGTGTCGCACCGTCGATCGAAAACAGAGCGTTATCTGCACTCCCCTCGCCGGGGACCAATTGATAGGTATGCACATCGCCTTCGTCAGGGTCGACGGTCGACAAGATGCCGACGACCGTGCCGATCGGCTCATTTTCGGGCACCGTATTCGGAGAAAGCGAGACGCTGATGGGCGCCGCGTTCTCGGGGAGGGCGGGAATTCCCGGTGTCGGCAGACCGATGGCTTTGCGCAGCAGATCACTTGCATCCAGAGCGCTCAGGGTACCATCACCGGTTACGTCACCGATGATGACGGCATCGATCATGGGGTACAGATGGCGTACTTCTGCCGCGGGATCGACGTGCGGTGGATCGGCCGCCAGGCCGCTGTCCAGCCCGACGCCGACGCGAGCGACCAACCGAGCGTCCTCGACATCGTAACGCATGTTCCGGTTGGCGTCGCCTACCATCGCTGCCACGTGTACGGCTTCGTCTGCCGTGGCTGCCAGCAGTCCGGCGTTGATCTCCAATCCGGTGATCCGGATGGCGTGTGCTTCCCCGTAGGGCGCCGATCGGGGGACATTCGCCACCAGCGACAGAATACGGGCCGGACCGCCGTCCAGTGGATCAAGTGCAAAGAACGCAATCGTCGCTTGCCCAGGTGCTTCGGCATTGATCATGACCTGGCTTCCGTCAGGCGCGTCCGCCCCCAACATCACATCGGTGATCCGCAGCATGTCGGGGTTGTAGGTCACCGTCAACAGCACCGAGGTCACCCCCTCGGCGTTGCTTAAGTGAATCGGCAGGCCGCTCTCGACAAGTTCGTCGGCAATGGCGTGAGGCAGATGGACGGCTTGGCCCGGTCCGCGCGCAAAGTCGGGCATGCCGACCACGATCGCTTCGGGTTGAGCCTCGAAGGTGATCTCGAAATCGCCGCCGGGCGTCCCATCGCCGCTGGGGAATATCCCAGTGAATTCACCGTCCAGAATCGAATGCCCATCCAACGCTCGCAGTCCGTCATCCGCGCTGCGCAGCCGGGCCGTGTACGTGTCCTCGGGCAACACACCACCGGTGGCCACGAAACGCAAACGATTGCCTTCGACCACGGCAGATCCGGCGACCGGCCCGGTGGTCTCGCCCACCAGGGTCAAGTCGGAGGGACCAAAGGTTCCGTTGGCCGCGTCATACAGGTTTAAGACGCTGGTATCGACGGCCTGATTGAACTCGACCACAAACCCGCTGGGGGTGGGAGCAAAATCCAGGACGTTCAAGTCTGCAGCCAGCAGCCGCCGATCTTCCAAACCTTCGCAACACAACGCTCGTCGCAATGACGATTGCCGCTTCTTGACGCTCCAGAACCCCTTGGATTTTCGTTTCTTGTTCTTAGCCGACATGCGATCGCGACTCATGGGTATTCCTTTATCGCCACATAGGGTAGGTTACAAAGGCAGACCTCCTTGTCGATGACCTCGACGCTCCATGCCGAGAACGGTTGGAATGTTCAGCAAAATCAGTGCCAACTTCGCATCCGCTTGAAAGATGCCGCCTTTTCGGTGATGCGAGGCTGGAAATCGCCAATCAAGTCTAACGCGCGTTTGTAAACTCGGCGTCGCGATTTGCAAGAATTTCCAAAAGATTAGTTGCTCGGCAACCGATTTAGGTTCCCCCAAATTGCACCACACGCTAAGAGAAGGGCCTTCTGAGCCAAGTATTTGCGATGCCGAAGCCTAAATGTATTCCTGCCACATGCTGGGTCCCATGCGAAAATGGCGAAAATCGACCTCCGCATGCGACCGTAACGACGCTCGCCCCGCACCCAGATCCAAAACACCACTGTCCAGAACACCGCTGTCCAGATCAACTTGGCCCGAAGTCACATTAGGGAAAATCTTCCAGCGGACCGGCGATCCAGGGAAGTGGACTGCCGCTTGGTTCCGAACCGGCCACAACCGCCGATAACAGACCTCCGAGCAACACCCCAAAACCAACGAGCATTTCCACGCATCGATGATTTCCTCCCCTACGGGTCAGTGTCCCGCCACGGGGCTCACGCTCCGAATTTGCCCAGTCGACCAGCGTTCGCCAGCGCCAAGCACATCAGGTATTTGGCTTCGAAGTGCCCCAACCCACCGCGGATGCAGGTACCTTCGTTGAACTGCGTCAGGCCATCAGGGCGGCAGCAGTCGGACACCAACAGCGTCGGCACCGGATGCCAACTGTGACTCTTCAGATAGGCGGGTGTGCTGTGGTCCCCCGTGATGATCAATACGTCGGGGTTCAACGCGCTGATCCGAGGAATCGCCTCGTCCAACTCTTCCGTCCGCTGGACCTTGGCCTCGAAGTTTCCGTCTTCACCCGTGCTGTCGGTGTATTTGAAATGGAGGAAGAAGAAGTCGTAGGCGTCCCACTGATCCTGCAGGATTTGAATCTGTTCGTCCAGCGTCTGGGCTTGGCCGACGATCTCCATGCCGACCAATCGAGCCAGACCTTTGTACATCGGATAGACGGCGATCGCGGCGGCTCGCAATCCGTAGACTTCCCGGTACGACGGCAAGGCCGGTTTCGAAGCGAAACCTCGCATGGTGTGAAAATTGGCTTTGGGTTCGTCCGCCAGCAGTTGGCGAGCTTGGACCAGGAATTCTTTGGCCACTTCCACCGTCTTCTGGCTATCCGGATCGTTGGCGACCGGATCCAGCGGCGGTACCCCGGTGGCCTGCGGATCGGTGTCTCGCACGTTTCCCCCTAGCCCCTCGCCGCGCAGCACGACGACAAAACGGTGTTCCTTGACCGGTTCCACGATGATCTCGATGCCGGGGATCGAGACCTGGCGCAGCCGCTTCGCCAACGGGGCGCTCTCTTCGGTGGGAATACGGCCAGCTCGGCGGTCAACGATCTTGCCGTCCTGGTCCAAGGTGCAGAAGTTGCAGCGGATGGCCACATCACCGTCCTGCAGTTCCAGACCGATCCCGGTCGCCTCCAATGCCCCGCGTCCGATCAGAAACTTCAGCGGATCGTACCCGAACAGCCCCAGGTGCCCGGGGCCGCTGCCGGGGGCGATTCCCGGTGCGACAGGCAGACTGGCGCCTTGGATTCCGCGAGCCGCCAGAGCATCCATGTTGGGTGTCCGAGCTGCTTCGAGTTCCGTGGGGCCGCCGGGCTTCATCGGCAGCCCGCCCAGTCCATCTGCGACCAGCATGACAATTTTCGAGTCGCCCTTGGTATGCAGATCACGCGTCAGTTGATGAATGTCCATCTTGCGAGTCCTCTTTTCGTAATAGCCTGGTTAATCCGTTACGATGATTGTCGCCCTATTGTCCAAAAATTGCGGTCGACGGCAAGCGACCCTCGGAAATCCCTCGATCTCGGTTGCGTCCGCATCAAGCCCGGCTAGAATCGAACCTTGGGAGTGGTGAATGATCAACAAATCCGCGTGACATGTCATGGCAAAAGGTGATCGGGTAACCTACGATCCTGCGGGGGTTTTCCTACCAGGTTCCGCTGTTTCCGCAACGCAGTTGACCGCCCTGGCCGCTCGGCTGAATGCGATCCGTTCGGATGTCACGCAGGATAGCGTGGAAGCCGGGGAGGTTTCGGAGCCTGATTCCAGCCTTTCGGCTTGCGATTGTACCTTTCGGGAACTTCCCGAGCGGATGTTGGATGATTATGTCGAGCATCGTCAGCAAAGCGACTTGGGCCGCATCCTGCAGACGGCTCGTTGGATTCGCGATCACGTCGACCGCATCGTTGTCGTGGGGGATGTGGGCGTCCTAAGCGGCATCCGCGCCCTGCTGGACGCGTGCTGCGAACCCTACTTTAATCATTTGACGCGAAGCCAACGCGGCGGCCGGCCGCGGATCCTGCTGGCCGGCGCTGATTTGGACAACGACGCGATCACGGGACTGATCACGCTGCTGACCGAAGGGCGATCGCCGGACCTTTTGGATGACCGATGGGCCCTCTTGCTGGTCGACACCCCAACCACCGACCTGCCCACCAAATTGGCCGGGCGACATCTGCTGCGATCTCTTCGATCCTTTTACCGAGCCGACTCGGCGACCGTGGCGGAAATGGATGCCCCTCTGATCCTCGTGATGACGACAGTCAATGGTGTCAGGGATTCGGATCGGTCGACCGGCTTTCGTCAGACGATTCCGGTTCCGGCTGATCTGGACGAAGGTTTTGGCACGTTTTCTGCGGTCGGTTTGTTGCCCGCTGCGATCGTGGGCATGGACATTGTGCGGCTGTTGGAAGGAGCATCGACCGCCAACGACCACTTTCGGACCGCACCGGTTGGATCAAATAGCGTGCTGGACTTCGTAGGCGTCAACCACTTGTGGCGGACCGCCGGGCCAACCAAAGCTTGTGGGATGCGGATCTGGGCAACGGCTCTTCACGCCACGGCTCGCTGGTACGCTCAACTGCGTCAGCAGCAAATGGGGCGTGCGACGACAGCCAATGGAACCGATCGGGATGGCCATCGCGAGGCGTCGGCCGCAGAGCGAGCTTCGTTGCATCCGGTCGGTGCAGAAGACGTTTTGTGGACGGAGCTGCTGGTCACACAATGCCGCTGTGATCCATTGATGATCGGCCATTTGGAATCGGACCCGGACGGCCTAAATCCGTTGGCTGATCGCAGTCACCCGGACCTGATGTCTGCGGCCATCAGTGAAACCATCCGTGGTCACCGCCAAAGTGGGCGTCCGACCGGTGTGCTCCGTTTGGCTCGATTGAACGAACATACTTTGGGACAAGTGATGCAGATGGCGATGTTAGCCGTGGCGGTGGAACAGCGGTTCCCCTTTGACAAGACCGGTCCCGATCCACCTGGTGGGCTCGGCGCGAAAAACTGGCCGGATTTTGCGGATCGCTTTCTATACGATTTCCGTTAGATGTGTTATATTCTGCGGATTGCATGGAAAAGGAGAATCTTGCGATGACTGCAGTACTGACCTGGCTGGGGCACGGGACCTGGCTGATTGAAACCGACGACACGAAGATCCTGCTCGATCCTTTTTTGGATGACAACCCCTCATCGCCCGTCAAAGCGGCGGATGTCGAGACGGACTACATACTGATCTCGCACGGGCACTTCGACCATATCGCAGACGCGGTGTCCATCGCCAAGCGTACCGGGGCCCAGGTGATCACGGTCTTCGAAATCGCGCAATGGTTGAACCAACAGGGGATCGAAAACACCTTGGGGATGAACATCGGCGGCAGCGTCCAATTGCCTTTTGGAAAGGTGACCATGACGATCGCCCATCATAGCTCGGTGCTGCCCGACGGCACGTACGGGGGCAACCCCGCCGGGTTTGTCCTGACAATCGACCGCAAGAGAATCTATTTCGCTTGCGATACCGCGTTATTCGAGGACATGGTATTGATCGGCAGCCCGCGGATCGACCTGGCCGTCCTGCCGATCGGCGATTTGTTCACGATGGGGCCTGAGGAATCGTTGCGAGCCATCGAATTGCTTGCGCCCATGATGGTCGCGCCGGCTCATTACAATACATGGCCGCCGATCGAGCAGGACGTCGAAGAATGGGCGTTGAACGTACGCCACGTCACGACGGCTCAACCGCGTGTCGTACCCCCGGGCGGCAAAATCTACGTCTAACAGCCGCTTTTCGCGAACACGGAGATTCTGCGGGTGGAATTCCAGCTCGAAGCGCCCTTTCAGCCCGCTGGCGACCAACCCAAGGCGATCCGCGCCCTGATCGACGGATTCCGCCGCGGGCGGCAACGGCAGGTCCTGATGGGCGTCACCGGGTCGGGCAAGACGTTCACCATGGCCAACGTGATCCAGCATTTGCAACAACCAACGCTGGTGATCTCGCACAATAAGACGCTGGCCGCTCAATTGTACTCGGAATTCCGCGCCTTTTTTCCTCGCAATTCGGTGAACTACTTCGTCAGCTACTACGACTACTATCAGCCGGAAGCCTACATCCCGCAACGGGATATCTACATCGAAAAAGATGCATCGATCAACGACGAGATCGATCGGCTGCGATTGGCCGCCACCAGTGCGCTGGTCAGCCGCCGCGATGTGATCGTGGTGGCCAGCGTCTCGAGCATCTACGGGTTGGGGTCGCCCGCCGACTATCGCGAAATGATGGTCGGGCTGCAACGCGGCCAGGAAATCGATCGCGACGAGATGCTTCGCAAATTGGTCGATATCCAATATGACCGCAACGACGTGGGGTTCGAACGAGGTAAGTTCCGAGTTCGGGGCGATTGCGTCGAAATCTGGCCGTCCTACGAAGAGTACGCGTTTCGCGTCGAGTTCTGGGGCGACGAGGTCGATCAATTGTCGTTCATCAACCCGACCAGCGGCGAGACGATCGCCGAGCAAAACGAGTTGTTTGTGTATCCGGCCAAGCATTTCGTGATGCCCGAAGACCGGATCGCGGCGGCCGTGGATTCGATCAAAGACGAACTGGAACAGCAGTTGCATCGGTTTCGTGATGAGGGGAAACTGCTGGAAGCTCAGCGGTTAAACGCTCGGACCCGATTCGACCTGGAGATGCTGCAGGAAGTAGGCCATTGTCCTGGAATCGAAAACTACAGCCGCCCGTTGTCCGGTCGCAAGGCGGGCGAGCGGCCCGAGACGCTGTACGATTACTTCCCGAAAGACTTCTTGCTGTTCGTCGACGAATCGCACGTCACCATCCCGCAGATCGGGGCCATGTACTCGGGCGACCGCAGTCGCAAACGGACCCTGGTCGATCATGGGTTCCGGCTGCCCAGCGCGCTGGACAACCGCCCGATGACTTTCGAGGAATGGCAGCAGATGGTCGGTCAGGCCGTCTTCGTGTCGGCCACACCAGGAACCTACGAATTCGAGCAGACCGGGGGCGAGGTGGTCGAGCAGATCATTCGGCCCACCGGTCTGTTGGACCCGGAACTGGAAATCGTTCCCGCTCGAGGCCAGGTTCCCCATCTGCTGCAGCGGATCCGGCAGCGTAGGGATGTGGGCGAACGTGTGCTGGTCACGGTCTTGACCAAGCGGTTGGCCGAGGATCTTTCCGGATACCTGTGCGAACAGAACATCCGCTGCAAGTGGTTGCACAGCGAGTTGAACGCGTTTGAACGCGTCGAATTGCTGCGGGAGCTGCGCGAAGGCCGCTTCGACGCGTTGGTGGGCGTCAACCTGCTGCGCGAAGGTCTCGATCTGCCCGAGGTCTCGCTGGTGGCGATCCTGGATGCCGATAAGGAGGGCTTCTTGCGCAGCCAGACCTCGTTGATCCAGACGATCGGACGAGCCGCACGCAATGTCAACGCCCGGGTCATCCTTTACGGCGATAAGGTCACCGATGCCATGAAGCATGCCGTCGACGAAACACGTCGACGCCGCCATCTGCAGGAACAGTACAACCTTCAGCACGGGATCACCCCCGAGACGATCAGCAAGAACATCCGAGCGGGTATCGAGGAGCAGGTGACCGCGCACCGCGAAGCCAACGCAGCGGTCGGACGCGCCGAAGAGGCCGACTACGTGACGCAGGAATACATCAACGAACTGCAAGCCGAGATGCTGGCGGCCGCCGAGGCCTTGGAATTCGAACGAGCCGCCGCGTTGCGGGATCGGATCATGCAGATGCAGGACTCGATCGGGGAAAAGATCAGCGACGTCCAGGTCGAATCCTCCCACTCGCAAGGCCGCGGACGGCGCCGCAAACGGAAAGGGTTGGGCAAAGTCCCCAAACCCAAGAACCGTCCTTAACGCAACTCGCAGGAAATAATCTACCGCGTTCGGCGAGGGGCTCCGACC
>REEF01001070.1 GCA_007695205.1 Planctomycetaceae bacterium | reverse complement strand
GGAGAGGGCAGGGTGAGGGGGCCGAAAGTGCGTCAGTTATTTCTCGCACGGTGCTTATTCGCTGGCGAAAGCACATACGTGGCCGTCCATGGTGGCGACGAAGGCTTGGCCAGCGGCCACGACCAGCCCGTCGAAGACGGGGGGCGAGTCCAGCGGGTATTCCGCGAGGGTTTCGCCGGTCGCGGTGCTGATGGCCAGGAACAGGGCGCCGCTCTTGCCTCGTACCGCGCGGTCCTGCTCGGCAAGCTGCAATTGCGTGGCCGGATGTTCGAATGCCTGGAATGCGGCTACCTCGTCAATCAGATCCGGCGGCCCGGCGATCAGCAGCGTTTGGTCGGCGACGGCCATGGCGCGGACCATCAAGGGCACCTCGCGGCGCCAGAGATGCTCGACCTGCCCCTGAGCTTCGCGCCGTCGAGCCAACATCGCGGTGGCTGGTTGCTGGAACCGCAGCGCGTCGCCCACCGGACCCTCGACCGTCCGGAACCGCACTCCCGCGCCGTCGCCATGATTGTTCGCGGGCGACTGGTCACGGAGTGTACCCTCGGAGAACGTAAGATGGAGGACCTGGTCCACGCGAGCCGATGCGTCCAGGGTTGCGGTGGGATCGGCCAGCGCCGCAACTTCCTCTGCCGAGAGGGCCCGGTGAAACAGCATCACTTCATCCAGGTCGCCCCGAAAGGGCGTCAACGGCTGGGGTAGCAGTTGATTCACCGGATCGTGTCCCACCCACATCGGCATGTACGGGTTGCCGCCCAGCAAAGGAACGCCGTCGGTGGTGCCAGCCATCTGGCCATTGACATAGACGGTCATGCGCCCGTCCTCGCCCAGCACGCCGGCCACGTGGGTCCACCGGTCGCCGATCGGTTCGGCCGCACTGGCGACGTGCGTGGTTCCCTTGGTACGCAGGAGCATGCGCGGCGCTCCTTCTGCCAGGATCAAGGCGAAGCCGTTCAGGTTTGCTCCGCGCACCAGGATCGTGCCGTCCGTGCTGTCGGTCTTCACCCACGCGGCGATCGACAGCGGTTTGCCCGTCGGATCCAAGCTGGGCGTGTTCTCGAAGGAGATGGCGTTCACCTGCTGGTTGCCCGGACGTGTGGTTGCGAACAACTGGTTCTCCAGGACCGATGTCCAACGGAAGTACTCCTGCTTGCGTCCGTAGCCGAAGACGACGGAATCGTTATGGGCGAGAATACGTCCGGCCGGAACCCTTCTTCCGTCGCCGAAGCCGCCGATCCCGCCCCGAAAACCGTCGCCGTAGACCCAGTAGGTGCGGTGGAACCACGAATCGTCCGTAAAGCCGTAGGGGGCGAACAGGTGCGGATGCCCGCTGTTGGCCATGCCGACGGCCAGCCGGTTGCCCTCCAGGTCCATCACCTGGGAACGCATGTAGAGTCGCTCGCCGTCGCTCGAAAGGATGTCGGGCAGGCCGACGGCCATGTTCAGGCCCCGTACATGTCGCTGGAGGTTTTCGCCGGTTTCCGGATCGCGGTCGTCGAAAACCGTTTCGCTCAACAAACGCCCCGTGGCGGCGTCCAAGCGGCAAAGTCGGAGCCCACCGTCCAGGTACATCGAGCGGCCAGCCACCAGCGAAGCAACTCCGTCCTGTACGAGCACCGAGCCGTGGACCGGCCAGCTCGATTCCACCTGGTCGTCGACCACCATTCGCCGGTCGACCGGCGCGGCCTGGAACCGCCAGACCAACTGGCCATCGGACGCTCGTACACAATACACGTAGCCGTCGGCGGACCCGAACAAGAGCCGGCCGCGGTCGTAGGTCGGCGGCGAATCAATGCGTCCGCCGGCAACAAAGCTCCATAACGGCTCGCCCGATCGGGCGTCCAGCGCGTGGATGGCGTGGCGGTCGGTCTGGGCGACGAACAGCCGGTTGTCGGCCACGATGGGCTGGGTGAGTTGGCCGCCCAGCGCCGTGCTCCAGCGCGGCTGAAGATCCAGGGGCACCGCCGACCGAGCCGCTCCGCTACGCCCCGCATCGCCGCGATAGGTCGACCAAGCAGCGGCGTCCGAACCGTCGGTGACCGGCTCGTCGTACGCCGGGCCTGGCTGAAGACGTTCTTCCGGATCCAGCGGATCGGGCAGCTCGCGCGAGGCGGTCGGCGGGGCCAGGGCGACCAGGCCCTTCAGCAGCGCCTCGGAGTAGCACGCGCACGGGTGCGGCGGGGCGTACACCAAACCGTTGGCCGGCATGATGCCGTAGAGGCACGCGCCGCGAACCCAGTGATGGATGGTCCACTCGCCGGTCCTGAGATCAATGAACTCGATCCCCGTCCTCGAGGACAGGATGTAATTCTCCGTAGCTTTGGCGCGGTAGCAGCGATGGTGGAACCAGTAGGTTTTGAGCGTGGGCGGGAAGTGGCTTTCCATCTGGCCGGTGCGCAGATCGTGCCCGGCGTAGAAACCGCCGACATCGCCCTTGCCCGTGCGCCCGGCCCAGACCTGGTCTTGGGCGACCAGCAAATCCTGCGGCGAGTTGTAGCCGCTGTAGGGATGGTCGGCGGTCCACAGCTTCTCGCCCGTCTCGGCCGAGAAGGCCGTCATCGTGTCCTCGCCAATATCCTTGGAACCCCACCCGAAGTACGACATGTGCATCTTCTCGCCTCCGGCCACGACGACCACGCCGTCGTACACGACCAGCGAGGGTGCAAACCACGATTGCAGGCCCTGCCCGTGCAGTCCCTGCCATACGGGAACGGGCGGAGATTCCCACTGAGGCTCTCCGTCGGCCAGCCGCAGCGCGACCAGCTTCTGGTTATCGTGGTAGTACACGTTCCGGGAATCGGCGGCCAAGGTAAGCGGTACGATGATGCCTTCCACCTTCCAAAGCCTCCGGCCGCTCGCCGCGTCGAAAGCCAGAAGAGCCCGGTCGGCGTGGGTCCAACGCGGCGATCGGACACCGGCCCAGATGCGTCCCATTTTCGGCGAATAGGTCGTCCGGTGATCGCGCGACGCGCCTTCCTCGGGGTCCACTTCCAAGTCGGCGTCCAGATCCTCGCGAGTCCGGCTCACCAGGACAAGCAACACGTCGCCTTGAAGAACGATCTCTTCGGCGCCCTCGCTGCCTGAGTATTCGCGCAGGGTCCGGCCCGAAGCGGCGTCCATGGCCGTGACCGGCGCCTCGATGCCCAAGGTGGCGTACACCGCATCCCCATGAGCGACCAGCCGCCGCGGCAGGCTGGCCGGGCCGCTTTTCAAGGGCCAGAGCGTGCTGTGCCATTCGTCGATGGGCCGCTTCCACAACAGCGCGCCGTTAAACGCGTCGCGGGCCACCAGGTTCCAGTCGGGCGGAAGCTGCGGCGACTCGTACAAGCCCTCGTCGAAGATGCCGAAAATGCGACCCTCGGCCGAAACCAGCGCCGAGACGCTCGACATGTGATCGTGATGCCGGCTCCAGCGCGGGCCAGTTTGGAATTGCAGGTGCCGCGGCGGCGCAATCCGCTGGTCCCGTGCCACGGCGTTGTTCGTGGCGTCGCCCAAGTAATGGGTCCATTGGCCCAGTTCATCCGGCCAGGGCTTGGTAACCGTCCGCCAATCGCCACCGTCGCGTAGCATGGCCGTCCCCAAGGGCGCAAGAACCCGGTCGATCTCGCCCGCCGGGTGGCGTTCCGGCACCGCGACGACCAGCAGGTTGACCGACTCGGCGATCAGCGGCAGCTCGGCCGATTTCGCGGGCAAATGATCCACCGACACCGGGCCGTACAGGCCGAGCTTCCCCAGTTCCTCGCGAGTCCGCTGAACCTTCTGGGCATCGGAGTGCAAACCGAGCACCAGCCGCCCGTCTTGACCGTGCAAGTCGACCAGTTGCCGAGCCCATTGCGACGGAGCTTCCCGGTCTCCGACCCAGACCGTCAGGCCTCCTCGCGAGTCGACCTCGGCAATCCGCAGCAATTCCTGCTCCGAACTGGTATCGGCCCGGGCGGGGCGAGCAGCGAAGCTCACCACCAGCAGACCAAAAAAGAAAACAGAAAAACGTGCATTCAACAGAAAACCTACGTGCGTAGCATTCATGATCACCATTCTCCTTCGAAGTCCCGATCCGCCTCGCGCGGGCGATCGTTCCGATTCCATCAGCGGTCAACAATCACTTCCTGAGCGGCCTTTCTAAGAGGCGGTAACAAAACTGTTCGGCGTGGGTCTCTGACCCCGCCGAAACCACCGACCGCAGGTCTCCCAGGCCAGTTTCGTTACCGCTTCTAAGGGACGGCACAGTAATAAGTCGCTCTCCATTCCAAAGTAGTAGGCGCACTCGGTGTGCCGTAACCTGCGGACGCCGCTCTCCGTGTGCCTGCTACAATCTGTTCGAGTTATTCGTGCGAGGTCGCTAAACGTTTCTTCCACCCCAAACCACCGGGACGCTGGTCAAACGATCACCGCCCCTTGGTCCCGCAATGTTGCTCGGAGTTTCCTCGTATCGAGCGAATCAACAGGGGTATCGGAATCCAAGGCTTGCCATGCAGCCACCCCTGCGGCCTGGCCCATCTGGTTGCAGTTGACCATTACCCGCACCGCACCAAACGCCCCCTCGTCCGCATCGATGTTCCTTCCTGCGACAAGTACATTCTTCGCGCCACGCGGTACAAGCGATGAAAACGGAATTTGGTAAAAGGGGACGTCTTTTGGCAGATGCCCCCAAGTAATCCCTGCGCGATCGGCTCGGTGAACGTCAATCGGATAGGTCCCGTTACCAATAGCGTCCTCGAACCGATGGCCCGTCAGCAGTTCCTCGGAAGTGAGTGTGTGAAGGCAATGGGCGTGGCGTGTCTCGCGAACGCCGATCTTCGCGGGCAGCCAAGCCAACGGCACCCCTTTTCCTTCCAGAAAATGCTCGCGCACAAGTTCGCAGATCGCTTCCACCATTCGCCGGCCGTCCAGCGAGGCCTGGGTGAGCTGATCGGCGTCGCTGCAATCGACGCCAAAGACGCGTGCGCCCGCCAGCATCAGGTGCCCCTCCGCGCCGGGCACACTAGCCGTCCAGGAGTGTCCCTCACGAATCGCCTGTTCGTACTGGGTGTCGAAAATCACCCGGTTTATATTGAAGCCGGGATTCTCCCGAGCGATCTTGTCCATACCTCGCAGGATGCAGGTGTACGTCGGCGGCTGCAGATTCTCGCGCTGGTACACGCCGAGCCCCATGCGCGCAATCACGTCGGCGTCGCCTGTGGCATCGACGAACTGCCGTGCCCGAATCGCCCGCCGCCCCGATTTGTCTTCGATAATCGCAGCCGTCATCCTGCCATCTTCGACCACGGGGCAAACAAACATCGTATGCAGCAACGGCCGGATGCCGGCCTCGACGACCAAGCGGTCCAACTCGAATTTGAGAACTTCCGTATTCAACTCGTAATGGTTCGACCCCTTCCCGGGAGCTGAGCGAAAGTGTTCCGACACAGCATCAACCCGCCGCAGGCGATCGATCACTTCCTCGGTCAACCCGCCGACGATCTTGTTCTCGCGACGTAAATCCCACAAAGAATGCCAGATATTGACGAGGCTCGCAGTGGCAACGCCTCCGAAAAACCCGTTTAGCTCGACAATCGCGACCTTCGCACCCAGCCGCGCCGCAGCCACCGCAGCGAACACACCAGTACAGCTTCCGCCGATCACACACACATCGCACTCATGAACTACCGGTGTGTCCCGAGGTGGTTCGCGTACAACCTTCGCATTCGGTGGATTCTCTTGAGCCGCTGCAGCACCCGCGGACACCACGCCCGCCACGGCCAATGGGGCGGAAACAAAAAACTCTCGACGGGCAATCTCGCTGCTCATCACACTAGCCTGCTTCCTGAACACACGGCAAACCTTCCCTTCAGACGAACGGCGTCGTATCGCAGCCGCCGACCCAACGAGCCGCGGCCCGAGCCACCGTTGGCTACCAGCACGGATTTTACCCGTGGCGAAAACCTACGTCAACGAAGACCCGTCCCCTTCAACCGGAAGAAAACAGGGGCGATTTACTGCCCGAGTTTGCCAATGCCAATGTCCGATGAGGAGCATTCGGTTTCGGCGACCTTCGGGAAACGGGCAGGTCAACGGGAGCTGAAAACGGCACAGGAGCCCGGTGCGGGGCTTGCAAAGTTGAAGTCCAGAGTTTACCACTGCTTATCGATAACATTGCTGCACGGTTTTCTTGGAGGCCAGAAGGATATGCTGGGAAGGCGTTGGTTCTTTTTCGTGGTGTTCGCGGTGCAATCGATGGCTGTCTTCCGGGCGACCGCAGCCGAGCGGCCCGAACTGCCCGCTGCGTGGCAGCAACAGTGGAACGCGGAAATCGGCTTGTGGACGCGACGCGGCGCGGGGCACACGGCGCCCGTAGCAGCGGCGGCCCAGGTGCATCCGGGTCCGACGGCGGCGGCGCAACTGGTCGCCGCGGCAGTCGTCGGACGTCTGGAAGAAGTGGATGCCGGCGCTGTGCTGAACGCGCTGCGACAAATGCAGGTGACCGACGGCGGCAACCGGCACGGCTGTCTCCGATGGTACTGGGAGGAGCCACGTCCGGTCGATACGAACGCGGCGTTCTTCACCGGGCTGAATCTGATCGTGCTGCGGCTGGGATTCCCGGACCAGCTTGAACGACTCGATGCCGACGCCCGAGACACCCTGGCGGCTATCCTCGGGGATCTGAGCGTCTGGTTCGATCAGACGCTGGCACGCCCCTCGCGCTACTATCCCAACAAATACATGGGCGATTTGGTCTGCCGCTGGCTGTTGATCGAGGCGCTGGATCAAAAGGCCGAGCGGCAGCGAGTGGCGGACGAGATGCTCGCGTCGGCGCACTATTGGCGCAAGGAGCACTGGGGGTGGGGCGAGCACATGAGCAACATCTACGCGACCGTTCTGCTGGACCAACTCTCGGTACTGTTGATGCTGAGCCAAGAACTGCCGACGGAAGTCCGGCGGGTGTACACCGGGCTTCGTGACGATCTGCTGGCGATCGAGGACGCATACGGGGGCGGACCGCGTGTGCCGATGATCCGGGACTACAACTTCACCAACAGTCCGGCTTATGAAAATTACCGCGACCGCGTGCGTCGCGTCCGGACCGTCAAGGATCTGGTCACCGGCAATCTGGCGATGCGTCCCGTGTTGGCCGAACTCGGCTGGTCCTCAACCGTCCCGCCACGGGCTCCGGCGCAGCAGGACATCCAGGTGCCATGCTACGGCGAGGTTACCGCCGTGGCTCGCGTCAAGGGTCAGGTTCGCTTGGGAACGCTCAGCCGGTTCCCGCTCATGCCTCAGATGGAACGGCCGACCTGGGGGCTGTCCTGGCAGAGTTTTCCCGTGGCGCTTTGGCATGAGCGCGGCGGTTGGGGCTTCCTGCAGTGGCGAACCGGGATCGAGGATCAGCATCGGGCACATCCGGCCGAGCGGCGGGCCCAGGCGTATCTGCGCAACGCATTGACGTTCGACAAACCTGAGCCGATCGTCGGGCATACATGGTCGATCCAGGACGGCGGGCAAGCGATCGTGTTGCGGACCATGCCCGCGCTGTACCAACCCTGGGATCACTTGACGGACCGTTTCCGGCTGGTGAAACCGAAAGCGACGCTCGATGTGTCCGAGCCCAGCGGACCATGGACGCAGATGGTACTGGATTTCGGAGACCAGCAGGTCAGCATCCACCATATCAGTCTGGATGGCCGCCGCCCGACCATGCTCCAGCAGGAAGGCGGTCCCTGGGATTGGCAGATCACCTATGACGCAGCCGAGTTGGCCGACCGCACGAGCGTCACCAACCTCTGGGCGTTCAGCCTGGAAGGACGCATCGACAGCGCCCCGTGCTTGGAAAAGATCGAAGGGCGGCAAGCGTGGCACTTGATATGGGATCTGGGCGGCACGGGCCCGTCGTGGAATCTGCAAATCGACCCTGCCGCAGCGACGCCACTTCTTCCACTGGAAGGTTGGCAGAAAGATTGATGGCAGAAAGATCATCCTTCCCAGCAGATGCCAATCTCGCCGCGCTCGGCCATT
>REEF01000265.1 GCA_007695205.1 Planctomycetaceae bacterium | reverse complement strand
GAGTCGTTTTCGGCCAACGATCTACCACATGGAAAGCGGCTCACCCGAAAACGACTCCCGACCCCCGTTTCCGCTCACCAAGAAGTACCTGGCCGGGTGCTTACGATTCGCGCTGGGTGACGTCGACGCGCAGACGATCAGTCGCGGGCTGGAAGGACGAGCGGCGGAGTTTTGGAAGTTTTTTCTCTTGACGGAATTTTGGCAAATTCCGCTACGCGAAGGACGAGTGTCGGAATTTTGGCAAATTCCGCTACGGGGATTTAAAGAATGACGGTCCCTGCCCCATACAAGCCGGGTGGTTCGCTGACCGAGCGATTGAAGGAACAGGCCCAACGGATCGGGTTCGATCTGCTCGGTGTCTGCCCGGCGATCCGTCCCACGGGCTACGAGCATCTTCAACGCTGGGTCGCGGCGGGATTCGCGGGTCAGATGCGTTACCTAGCGGATCGCATCCAGGCTTACCAGCATCCGCAGCATGTGCTGGCCGATGCGCGCAGCCTGGTTGTCCTGGGCACCCACTATCGCACGCAGCACCCGCGATCCGCCGCACCGGGCGAGGGCCGAGTTTCCCGGTACGCGTGGGGGCCGGCCGATTATCACGATGTGCTCCACCAGCGTCTGCGGCGTTTGCGCGAGTTTCTGCTGCAGTTGGCACCCGACGCTCAGGCTCGTGGAGTGGTGGACACCGCGCCGCTGATGGAACGGGATTTTGCTCAATTGGCCGGACTGGGCTGGATCGGCAAGAACACCATGCTGATCAACCGGCACTCTGGTAGCTGGTTCTTCCTGGCCGCCTTGATCACCGACCTGACGTTGGATTACGACTCGCCACACACGACCGATCATTGCGGCACCTGCCGAGCTTGTTTGGATGCTTGTCCGACCGGCGCGTTTCCCGAGCCCGGGGTGTTGGACGCCAATCGCTGTATCAGCTATTTGACCATCGAGTTGCGAGACTCGATTCCCGAAGAACTGCGTGAAGGGATGGGGGACTGGATCTTCGGCTGTGACGTTTGCCAGGAGGTTTGTCCTTGGAACCGCAAGGCCCCGCAAGTTTCGACGACCGATTTTTTTCCTCAGACGGGAAGCAACCCGGTGGATCTGTGCGAGCTGTTAGGGATGACGGACCAGCAGTTCCGCACCCGCTTCCGTCGCACGCCGCTGTGGCGAGCCAAACGGGCCGGCATCTTGCGAAACGCGGCCATCGTGCTGGGCAACCAGCGTCATGCCCCGGCGATCGATGCCTTGGCCATGGGGATGGACGACCCGCACCCGTTGGTACGCGAAGCGTGCGCCTGGGCGCTGGGGCGACTGGGTAGCGAACGAGCTCGACAGTTATTGCAGTCGCGGCGTAAGCAGGAGACCGATCCGGTGGTGCAAACCGTCATCGACCAGGCATTGATCGGCGAATGAAGCCAAACGCAACGGGGGCGGGAGTCGTTTTCGGCCAACGACCAAACCTATGGAAACGACCTTGCCCGAAACCGACTCCCGACCCCTTCCACCGATTCCATCAAAAAAGACCTGGCCGGGCGCTTACTGGGCGAGCGGTCCGCGAGTCGTTATGATACGCGGTCAAGTGGACCAACCAGAACACTAAAGAAAGCGAGTAGACAACGATGGCCGATGCGTACCCCAAGGTTGCTCAGATGAAGACGGTCGAAGCGCTTCGCCAGCGACTGGAAGAACTGGGATTGGATTTGCCGGTCGACCCGGAGATCCTGACTGCACAGCAGGACAGCCCTCTGGGCCAGCCCTTGGAGATCGGTGGTTTTCAGGTAGGCAATCGCTGGTGCATCCATCCCATGGAAGGCTGGGATGCCAACACGGACGGGACACCGTCAGAGCACACCCTACGCCGCTGGCGGAACTTTGGGATCAGCGGCGCTAAGCTGATCTGGGGCGGCGAGGCGGCTGCCGTCCAGCCGGATGGTCGCGCCAATCCGAACCAGACGATGGCCATGCCCCGGACGCGTGATGGTCTGGCGGCCTTGCGTGAGGAATTGGTCGGTGCCCACCGCGAACACTTCGATACCACCGACGACCTGCTGATCGGGTTACAATTGACCCACTCAGGCCGTTTCTGCCGGCCGGAGGGGAAACATTTCGCGCCGCGGATCGCTTACCATCATCCCCTGCTGGACGCCAAGTTCGGGATTGATTCGGCGGACGATTCGGTGGTCTGGACGGATGACGATCTGGAACGGTTGATCGACAACTTCGTCGTCGCGGCCAGTGTGGCGCACGAGGTCGGCTATCAGTTCGTCGATGTCAAAGCCTGTCATGGTTACTTGCTGCACGAATTCCTGAGCGCCAGGACTCGACCTGGCCGATTCGGCGGCGATCTGGAAGGTCGTACGCGAGTGCTGCGAACGATCATCCAACGGATTCATGACGAAATCCCAGGGTTGATGGTCGGGGTGCGGATCAGCCTGTTCGATTTTCCACCGTACAAGACCAGCCGCGAGGTCGGTGAGCCGATGGACTATCGATCGCTGCTGCCTTATCGCTTCGGGTTCGGCGCCAATCCGGACAATCCGCTGGAAATCGATCTGCACGAGCCTTTGCAGTTACTGCAGATGCTGCAGGATCTGGGCGTGGTCACGGTCAATCTGTCGTGTGGCAGCCCCTACTACAATCCGCACATCCAGCGGCCCGCGATCTTTCCGCCCAGCGACGGGTATCAACCGCCGGAAGATCCGCTGGTCGGCGTCGCTCGCCAAATCCACACCGTCCGCCAGTGCAAACAGGCCTTCCCGGATCTGCCCATGGTGGGCACTGGCTACACCTACTTGCAAGACTATTTACCGCACGTCGCCCAAGCGGTTCTCCGCGCCCGATGGGTCGATTCCATCGGGATCGGGCGTATGACGCTGTCGTACCCGACCATGCCTGCCGATTGTCTGCAACATGGCCAGTTGCAGCGCAAACGCGTTTGCCGCACGTTCAGCGACTGTACCACGGCACCTCGCGGCGGCCTGGTCTCCGGCTGTTATCCGCTGGACGAATACTACAAGGAATTACCCGAGTACGACCAATTGAAAGAAATCAAGAAGCAGATCAAGACGTGATAACCGACACCGTAGGCTCGCGTGGCACTTGGAAAAGGCTACCCACCCCGCAAGCAGGCGGTTGACGTATTTCGGAGCAAGCACCCGGCCAGGTATTTCTTCATGGAATCGGCGGAAGGGGTCGCCTGTGGGTCCCGCGCGCCGAGCGGGACCCAGTTGGGAAGCAGATGCCCACCGGAAAAGCTGGTCCCGCTCGGCGCGCAGGACCCACTGTGTTGTTGGCCGAAAACGACTCCCGACCCCCTCGGCCTCACTCGTGCGGGCGCCACCGTGATTGACAAGAAACTCCTGGTCGGGTGCTTATTCATCGGCATTCGTGAGTAGGCGTTTGATGCCCCACTCGATGAATTGCCCCAACGTTGCATAAAGTTCCCTCGTAGGACGGATTGGCAATCCGTCCTACTTCTTATGCAACCATGGGGTTGACAATAAGCCGCCACCGCCAATCGTTAGCTGACGTCTTGTTGAGTCCAACGGCCGTCGATGCAGCGCCACATCAAACCGTTCGGGTTCCGGTCCTGCAAACAGGCAGGCAGGCGGTCGGGGCGGATGTTGTCATAGCTGGCCAGCATGGCGAAACGCCGTAGCGAAGCCGGGATGCCGACCGCAGTAAAGCCCGGATGCCCGGTCGCCGGGTAGGGGCCGCCGTGGTTCATCGCCGGGCTGACCGCGACGCCGGTCGGCATCCTGTCGTTCAGCAACCGTCCGACTCGCGGCCGAAGCGCGGCGGCGACTCGCGGGTACATCGCATCGTCGCTGCCGGTCGTATCCGAGTAGATGCAGCCGGTCAGGTTGCCTTCCATACAATCCAGCACTTGGCACAACTGGTCCAGATCCCTGGCGACGACCAACAGCGATGCGTTGCCAAACGCCTCGGTCTGCATCGCATGCGCGGCGTCCAGGAACTGCTGGCCGTCGACGCGAAGCAACGTATTGCCAAAGCTGTACCCGCTGCCGCCGCCCACGGTGCCGCCGACCAGCACCTGGGCGCCGGCCTGGGTCAGTGTCTCGATGCTGGCGCTCAGCCCCGTCTGGACGGTTCGGGAAAGCAACGTGCCGACCGGGGCGGCTGCGAATCGATCACATAGCGATCCAATGAATGCCTCGGTCGCTTCGTCCGCCAGCATCGCCACTAGACCTGGGTTGGTACAGAATTGGCCCGCACCCATCAGGCAGCTTGTTGTAAATTCGTCGGCCAGCGAATCGGCTCGCTGGCGGATCGCGCCCGGCAGGATGACCACCGGATTGACGCTGGACAATTCCAGGTAAATCGGCTTGCCAGCAGCATCGGCGGCCGCTTTCAGCTTCAGACCTGCCGTGCGGCTGCCGGTATAACCGGTCGCGCCGGTTCGCGGGTCAGCGACCAATCGTTCCCCGTCTGCGTGATCGGTGCGATACAACAGTCCGATGGCTCCGGGTGGAAGCCCGCTGGCCTGACGCGCTTGATCGGCGGCCTGAGCGAACAACAGGGTCGTCCCAGGATGCGAGGGATTAGCTTTGGCGATGACGGGGTTCCCTGCCGCGATGGCGGCTGCGAAATCACCGCCCGACATGCTGCCGAACGCGAAAGGAAAATTATTCGGTCCAAAGACCCAGACCGGCCCCAACGGTTCGAGACACGCACGAATCCCGGCGACCGTATCGATGGTGGGCATCGCCCAGGAGCCTTCGGCAGACGCCACAGCCGCCTGACGCAACTGGTTGGTGGTGCGAGGCAGTTCGACGTTGGCCAGTCGCGGTGATACGGGTAGGCCCGTCTCCTGATGAGCCATCTGGATCAACGACTCGCTCCGCTGCTCGATCTCCGCCGCAAAACCTTCCAGAAAGCTGGCGATTTGCTCACCGGACATGTTGCGCATTGCGGGGAACGCTCCCTCGGCTGCCTCCAACGCGGCTTCGCAATCCGACCATCGGCTGATGGGATATCGATCGGGAAGCAGTTCACAAGTCGCCGGGTTTTCAGCTTGAAAAGTATCTTCGGCATCGGCCGGACGCCACTGTCCGTCGATCAGGATGGGTTGGATGGTCATGTTGGTTCCTGTGCTATCGGATTGATCAAGACCCCGATTCCATCGATGCTGATCGCGACCAGATCGCCTGCGTGCAACGTGAAATCCGAATCGGGCACAATTCCGGTTCCGGTCAGTAGAAACGCTCCGCCAGGAAACGAGTTTTCCCGACCCAACCATTGGATCAGTTCGTCAAACGTCCGCGCCATTTGGCTAACCGAGGTGCTGCCTTCGAACACGACGTCCCCTCGGCGACGAACGACCATCCGGATTTGGACCGTTTGCAGCGGAGGCATCCCACTGGCCAACGTCACACACGGCCCTAAGCCACAGCAGCGGTCGTAGACTTTCGCCTGAGGAAGATAAAGCGGATTTTCTCCCTCGATGTCCCGGGAACTCATGTCGTTGCCGATCGTAAAACCGGCCAGCTTCATGTCCGAGGTCAATACCAGAGTAATCTCCGGTTCGGGAACACTCCACGATGAATCCGAGCGGATTCGCAACGGTTCGCCCGGCCCAGAGACTCGATGCGGCGTCGCCTTGAAAAATAATTCGGGCCTGGGTGATGTATAGACACGATCGTAGCACGATGCCGAGGATGCTGACTCTTCCATTCGTGCCACCTGGCTGCGCCGATAGGTCACACCAGCCGCCCATACCTCCTGATTATCGATCGGCGCCAGCAACGCGGCCGTCTCGAGCGAGATCGATCGGTTCCGGACGACTAGAAAGTCGGCCACCTCCAGCGGATCATCCGCATCCAGAATGTCCGACAAGCAACGGTACTGGCGGCCGGACAAATCCAGCGGCAACACCCGCTCGTCTTCCAGTTGTCCCACGGAGATCTCCCCGGTCGGCAATCGATATTTCGCAAGTCGCATAAGTCGGTCCTCTTTCGCCCCTATTCTACGCTAGTTTTCCCAGGTGGAAAGAGGCTCGAATCCGCCAACGCCCTTCCGTAAGGCTCGATTCTTCTGCGGCTTCGCGGGGGCCCTTCTTTCAGCCAGATGCATCGGCCAATCGCTCGATCAGCCGGTTCAGATTCTCCTTCGCATCGCCCAATAACAGGATGGCTTTCGCGTCCTGGTACAACGGGTTATCGACCCCGGAATAGCCGGGCTGCAAATCCAGGTTGCAGATCAGGACCCGTTTGGCTTCATGAGCCAACAGGATGGGCATCCCCGAGATGGGGGTACCTTCGGCCTCGATCGCCGACGGATTGACCACATCGCACGCACCGACGATCATCGCCAGATCGGTTTGGGCAAACGCTGAATTGATCTCGGCCAAATCGAACAACAAGTCGGGATCCACATCCGCTTCGGCCAACAGCACGTGCATGTGACCAGGCATGCGTCCAGCGATAGGGTGGATGGCGAACTTTGTTTCTTTGCCCATCCGAGTTAACGTTTCGGCCAATTGGACAAGCGGGCCTTGAGCGTTGGCTAGTGCCAGGCCATATCCGGGAACGATCATGATCCTTTCCGCTTGTCGCAGAGCCACAACGGCCTGATCCTCGGGCGATTGGTCGCAATCTGCCTGCTGCGGGGATGCCTGCTCAGACGGCTGCGAACGAACTGGGGCAGGCGCCATTCCCCAAAGGATCGATCGCCAACTGCGGTTCATGGCCAAACACATCGCATGGGTCAGGATCAATCCGGAAGCGGAAACCGTCGCACCACAAGCCGTCAGCAATCGGCTGCCGATCGCCACGCCGCAAAACGCGGCCGCCAGACCCGATAAGGCATTCAGGAACGAGATCAGCACCGGCATATCCGCCCCGCCGACTCGGATCGCCATCACGATCCCCAATGCGATCGCCAAGCTACCCAATCCGATGACCAGCGGCCACGGCGATACGTCGCGGAAGATCAACCCCAGGCACACGCCAATCACCAAGGTCCCCAACAATCCCCCAGCCAGCATGTTGTGCCGAGGCAGCACGGTGGCGGAGGAACTGAGCCAATTGGCCAAGCGTCCGGTGGCGATCAGACTGCCTGAGAAAGTCAAGGCTCCGATCGTCAAGCCGAGCATTCCGCCCAGTCGTCCCAAGTCCAACATCGAAGCATCACCTGATGAACGAGTCAGTTCCACCAGCGAAACCAGCGCGGCCGCCAAGCCACCCGCTCCGTTCTGCAGGGCCACCATGGCCGGAATCCGAGTCATATTCACGCGACGGGCGGCGATGGCCCCAGAAGTCGACCCGATGGCCATCGCGATCAGGATCACGACCAGAAGACCAACCGAACCCTCCAACGGCGTTCGCATCAGAGTCGTGACGGCGCCGACGATCAGCGCAAACGCAACCGCCAAGCTGCCGAAGCGGGCCGAGGCAGGTGAACGAAACCACCAGATTCCGAGCAAAAAGACCGACAACACCGCGATATCGACGACCAAGGAGACCGGATCACTCATGCCGCTGGCCTCGCTTCTGAAAGAACCCCAGCATTCGATCGGTCACGGCAAAGCCGCCCACCAGATTGAAGGCGCCGGCGACAATCGCCAAAGCAGCCAGGCTCAACACCCATCCACGGATCTCCTGGGTGAACAGTAGCAGAGCTCCCAGCACCGTGATGCCCGATACGGCATTGGTCATCGACATCAACGGCGTGTGCAGACGAGGCGGAATGCGTAGGATCAGCAAGGCACCTACGAAAAAGGTCGCGAGGAACACGACCACCAACAGCACCAAGTCTCCCATCATCGCAGCCCTTTCGATAACGAAAACCCGCTCAATACCCGTAATATAGCGTCCACAACCGCAAATATCGAGTGGACACAAAGAACAGGGACACACAATGAAAAGAAAAACAGGGACACACAATATTATGTTGTTGACAAATCGTCGCAGTTGGGTAGAACCATATAGATGATGGTGGTTTTTATGTTCGCTGGAAGGAGGCTGCTATGG